>JAIYDT010000417.1 GCA_027487355.1 Verrucomicrobiaceae bacterium | reverse complement strand
CCGCATCACGGATCCCGGAAAGCGCGCGGTCACCCTCAACGCCATCAAGGGCCAATGAATGCCATGAGAACGATCCGCCTGCTGGTCTTGCTGCTGGGCGTCGCCTTTTTCTGGAGTGGCGTGCGCAAAGGGTCGGCCGTGAGCCGTTTGAAGACCGAGCACGAAGTTCTGGTCAGCCGGGCCATGGCCATCGGCCTGCCGAAGAATGAAAGCGACGAGGAGCGCAGTCGTTCGCGCGCCTCCAGCAGGCCCTCCGCTTCGAAAATCCCGGCGGAGCGGCTCAAGGATGAGCTTGTCGCGGCCTATCGTCGTTTGAAGTCGCTTGAAGATTCAGAGGATCCTGAAACCCGATTGAAGGTAGAGGCAGAGGTGCGGGAGTGGATTGGACGGCTGATCGACCTTTCGCCGAAGGAGCTCAAGAGAATGATCGCGGATCTGACATCGGATGTTTCCCTGGATTCGAAGGAGCTTGGTGAGTTGGTGAGTGTGGCTCTGAACCTCGCGGCAGGGCGGCAGGGCGAGATGTCGGCGGAGCTGGCTCTGGAACATCGGAAAAAAGGAGCGAGCCTAACAGGTGTGATTGGCAATTGGGCCCAACAGGATCCATCGAATGCCTTTGCGTGGCTGGAGAAAAACAAGGAAGCTCTCGGCAAGGATTATGATGCCAGCCTTCAACAGGCGATCAAACAAGGTGCATCCCGTGACCCGGCACTAGCCCTCGCGAGTCTGAAGAGAATCGATTACGAGGTTGCCAGGGTGAGTTCGGCGCGAGGGCTAGGTGCCGCGATGCCGGAGGATGAGGCACGCTCAGCGTTGTTGGGGGAATTGCATGGCTCCGACCTCGATGACATCCATCGAAATGCCATCCTGGAGGGGCTTGGTAGAGGAATGATCCAGCATTCGGTTGCAGCTCCGGGTTCCTGGATGAAGGACCTGTCACCGGATGAGGCAATGTCCGTGGCGAGCGGGATTTCAGCGAATCCAAATTTCACCCCCCGCCCTGATGCCTGGCTCGACTGGATGGGGAAATCGCTGCCGCGCGAAAAGGTCGAAGACACCGCCAAGCCCCTCCTCACGAATTGGATCAACGAGGACTACGAGGCCGCCGGCGAGTGGATCAACCGCCAGCCCGCTGGGGATTTCCGCAACGGGGCCGCGGCAAACTACGCGCGGATGATGGCGAAGCGTTTCCCCGACACCGCGAAGGATTGGGCGAACACACTGCCGGAAGGCCCGGAGAAGCAGAAGTTGTTGGAGGAACTCAAATGATTAGGCCTCCGAAGATCGTGTCTCCGGAGGCCTTTTGTTCGTTTCGAATTTCAGATTTCGAGCTTCGGATTTTCTTCAATCCACATCCGTCCGGAACGGCGAGGCAGGGATGCCTTCCTTGTTGAAGAGGTTCACGTCGGGCACGTTCGCCCAGCCATAGCGGACGGCCTTGGGATCGGCGACTCCTTCGCCGGAGACGACGACCTTGTCGCCCTTGATCTCGGCCTTGGCGGGAACGAATTTCCCATCCGCCCCGGCGATGGTGAAGCCTTTCAATTCGCCATCCTTGGCGACGAGTCCGCCACCGGTGTGGGTGAAGGTGAGAGCAATCTTGTCACCCTGCGCCTTCATCGAGGCGTAAAGCGGGCCGGAGTATTCGATCTTCTCGCCATAGGTCAGGGCGCGGGCGGCGAGGGCGAGGCGCTGACCGACGGGCTCCTTCTGGGTCGGATGGATGTCGGTGGCATTGCCCACGTCGGTGGTCACGGCCATGGCAGTGTTCTTCGACTTGGAAAGCGTCAGGAACTGGGCCTCGCGGATTTCAGGCGGCTGGCCGTTGAAGGGGGCGATCTGGACGAAGAAGAACGGGAAATCCCCCTGCTTCCACTTGGCGCGCCAGTCGGCGATCATGGCCGGGAACAGCGTCCGGTACTGCTTCGCCTGACCGGCATTGGATTCGCCCTGATACCAGATGGCTCCCTTGATGCCGTAAGGGATGATCGGCGCGACCATGCCGTTGTAGAGGGCGGTCGGGCTGTTCTGATTGCCTTCGGGGCCGGCGGGAGGATTCGGCGCCGGGCTGGAAGGCACCGGCTTCGGAGGCAGCGGTTGGCCGGCGGCCTTGGCAGCGGCCGTCGCTTCGGTCCAGGCCTTCAATTGGTCGTTGAAGCCCTTGCCGACGGTCTCGTCCCATTCCTTCTTCTTCGCCTGAAACTCAGCCAGCTTCGCCGGATAGGCGGCGGCCACGGCATCGTAGTTCGCCTGCGAGGCCTTCACTGAATCGACATAGCCTTTCAGCTCCGGATCGGAGCCGAAGCCTTCGAAGCTGGTCCATGCCTGGGCCGGAGTGCCGCCCCACGAGGTGTGGATCATCCCGACCGGCACACCGAGCTTCTTGTAGAGATCACGCGCGAAGAAGTAGCCGACTGCGGAAAAGCTGCCGACGGTTTCCGGCGCGCACTCGACCCATTTCCCGACCGCTTCGGTCTGGGGTTTCGCCGAGACCTTCTTGGTCACGGTGAACATGCGGATTTTCGGGTAGTTGGCCTTCGGGCCTTCCTCCTTGGCGTTGTGGGCCTTGGCGAAGGTCCACTCCATGTTCGACTGTCCGGAGCAGACCCAGACCTCACCGACGAGGAGGTTGTTGACGGTCACCGTGTTGTCGCCGGTGATCTTCATCGTGAGCGGCGCGCCCTCCTTGAGCGGCTTGAGGCTCACGCTCCAGGTGCCGTTGGCCGCAGTGGTGGAAACCTTCTGATTGCCGAGTTCGACGGTCACCTTTTCGCCATCGCGAGCGGTGCCCCAGACAGGAACCGCCTGGCCGCGCTGGAGGACTGCGCCATCGGTGAAGAGCGGGTTCGGTTTCACTTCGGCCCAAAGGGGGCCGGTGGCGATGGACGCCAGCGCGAGCGCGGCGAACGGAATGGTGGTGGGTTTCGAGGTCATGTGGAGAAAAAGGAGTCTGCTACTACGCAGCGGTCGGCCTTTTCCTTCAGGGAGGCTCGTAGTTCGCAGTTCCGACTTTCAGGGAGCTGTTTCAGAACAGCCTGAAGGCATGACTACGAGCGGCAGATTCACAGCTCCTTGATCCAAATGTTGGCGAAGTCGATGGACGCGCCGTGATGCTGGAGGGCGAGCTTGCCCTTGGCGGGGACGTTGGGGAGTTGGGCGTTGTTGATGACATTCTGGCCGTTGAGGACGACGGTAAGACGGTCGCCCTTCATGGTCACCATGGTGCGGTTCCATTCGCCGAGCGGTCTGTCGGCCTTCACTTTCGGGGTGACTCCGGCACGGACTTCGGGCGGGAGGCTGCCATTGGTGCGGTAGCCAAAGACCTCGCCGGAACCGACGGGCCAGTTCCAGAGGTTGACCTGGCTTTTCTCGTTGCCGCGAAGATAGACGCCGCTGTCGAGTTCCTGCACTTCGACCATTTCCGTCTGGCCATCCGGGCCCTTCTTTTCATTCCCATCAGGACCAATGACCGGGCGCTTCATGGTCGGTCCGATGCCGGACCAGCGCCAGTCGAAGACAAGGGTGAAGTCGCCATACTCCTTTTCGGTCCAGATCTGACCGGCGGGCTTGGCCGCGCCGTTGTGCTTGAGGAGGCCGTTGGTGGCGGTCCAACTGGCATCGCCTTCCTTTTCGGGCTTCCAGCCGGCGAGGGTGAGGCCATCGAAGATCTGGGTGAAGCCGCTGGCCTTGACGAGGGGGAGGTTGGCCTTCTTCGGCAGCTCGGAAATGCGGATGTTCCTGAAGGCTACACGGTCGCCATGGCCGCAGAAGGTGAGATGACCGGCGCGGCGCTTGGCTCCCTCATGCTTGGGGAACTCCACGTTGAGCTTGTCGAGGTCGGCGGTGAGGACGATCTGGCCGTTGACCACGACGCGGATGTCCTTTCCTTCGACGAATACCCGTTCGTGGTTCCACTCGCCAACGGGCTTGAGGGCCCCCTGCTTGGCGGGGACCATGGTGTAGAGCGAGCCGTGGAACTGGTAAGGCTTGAGGTCCTTGTACTTCGGTGCCGTGCTGTCGAGGATCTGGAGTTCCATGCCGACGTAGGCGGCGTCGCCATTGCCGGGGTAGTGGATGCCCAGGCCGTTGTTCGCGCCGGGCGCGAGCTGGAACTCGAAGTCGAGGACGTAGTTGGAGAAGATCTCGTCGGTGGTGAGGTTCCGACCCTGCGGGGTGCAGACAATGGTTCCATTTTCCACGGCGTATCCCTCTCCGTGCCAACCGGCGAGGTCCTTGCCGTTGAAGAGATCGCGGAACTTCGCCACCGGAAGCGCCTCCTCCGCGAAGGCGGGGGCGGCGAGGGAGAACAGGGAGAGGAGGAGGAAACGGGTGTTCATGGTCTGTTAGAGATCGATGGTTTTTCCGGTGCGGAAGCTTTCGTCGGCGGCGGCGACGATGCGCATGGAGGAAATGGCGTCCTGCATGTGATCGGTGAGGTCGAGGTCGTTCAGGATGGCGTTGAGGAAGTACTCCTGTTCGCGATGACAAAGCTGGTCGTGGTCGGGCTCGTCGTCGAGGCGGATTGTTTCATCGGCGCGGGCGAAGCTTCCTTCGGGCGTGAGCTGCGAATGATGCAGCCGCAGGGCCTGGGTCTGGGTGTGGGCATCGACATTCGCGCTCTGCCCTTCGGCGGCGGCCTTTTCGGCGACGATCGAGACGCAGCCTTTCGGGCCGACGACGTCCTTCACGAAAAACGCGACCTCGCTCATCATCGGGCCCCAACCGGCCTCGTACCAGCCGACGGAGCCATCGGCGAAGGTGACCTGGAGCGCGCCGTAGTTGATCTTTCCCTCGGGCAGCTCGTCGCTGAGTCGGGCCCCGATGCCGGACACACGGATCGGTTTCGAACGGGTCATCTGGCACATCACATCGACGTAATGGACGCCGCAGTCGACGATCGGGGAAATCGACGCCATCAGGTTCTTGTGGGTCAGCCAGCTGGCTCCGGAGGATTGCTGGTTGAGGTTCATGCGCATGACCAGCGGCTTGCCGAGGGTGTGGGACAGCTCGATGAAGCGGATCCAGCTCGGGTGGTGGCGGAGGATGTAGCCGATGACCAGCTTGCGGTCGGCCTGGATGGCGGCGGCGACGATCTGCTCAGCCTCGCCCACGGTTTCCGCGAGCGGCTTTTCCATGAAGACGTGGCAACCGGCAGCAAACGCGGCGAGGGCGTATTCGGCGTGGGTGTCCGGATAGGTGGACACAGAGACGGCATCGGGCTTCGTCTCGCGCAGGGCTTCATGGAAATCCCCGAACTCCGGATAGCCACCGCCGAGTTCGGCATTGAGCTTGGCGCGGGATTCCGGTGAACGGGTCACGAGGCCACAGATTTCGAAGCCGGGAAGACGGTGGTAGGCGAGGGCGTGGGAGCGGCCCATGTGGCCGGCACCGACGCAAAGAACGCGGATGGATTTCATGCGGAAGCGGGAAGGACAAAAGGAACGCGGCCAGAACGGGACTTGCCGACCGGATGTTTCAACACTTCACGTCAGAGGCCACCTCCGCGACAGAAAAAACGCCCCGGCTCCGAGGAGCCGGGGCGTTCCGGGATCACGGCCTTGGAGGGCCACTTCCGGTTATTCCCCCCCGGGAACAAATCCTGAGAAATAGGTCGTGCCATTCTGGCTGATGACGATGGGCTGGCCCGCCGCGAGGAAATCGAGGAGCAGTTCGTCCGGCTCGTCAGGGATGATCTCGAAATGGCGATACCCTTTGATGCCGTCCTCCTCCTGAGCCATCACCAGACTGCCACGTTCGGTGCCTCCGATGGAGATCGAGTAAACCCCCGCTGGCAGGTCTTCAGCCTCGATTTCAACCTCGATGACTCCGACCAACCCGATGTCCACCACGACCTTTGCTTCTGCCTGGCTGGGTGTGCCGCTGGAAGCGGTGAGGGACTGGGTGAGCACGGTGGTGACAGGTGGCTCCACAGGTCCTCCGGGTGGGAGCGGATCAGGTGGGGTCGGGATGGTGCCTGAATAGTGGGCCACTCCGCCGAGTTCGATGCTGATCGGCTGGTTGATGACCTCGAAGTTGAGTGGGAGATATTCACCATTGGTGGTGGTGGAAGTGCTCTTGAATTGACGCTCACCAGAGGCTTTTCCACTGCTGCCGGTCAGCACAAGCGTCCCGCGGGCCACGCCACCAATGACAATGTTGTAGCTGCCGGGATTGAAATCACCTGCATCGATCTTCAATTTGATCGTTCCCGTGGCCATGCGTTGGAGGGAAACGCGAGCCTCACTGTGGTTGAGAGCGGCGCTGGTGGGAGTGAGGTCCACACGCACCTCGGCCTCATCCTCCTCGTCGTGGTGATCGTCGTCCTCCTCATCATCGAGACCATCGTTGTCGTCGTCACCGTCCTCCCGGTTTCTCATGCCATCTCCATCGGCATCGTCTTCGTCGGCATCGCCGTTGAGTTTGCCATCACCGTCGGTGTCGTCCTCGTCGATCGCGCTATTGGACTTGCTGTCACCGTCGATGTCGGAATCGGATGAATCCATGGAGTTGTCACCATCGATGTCGAGTTCGACGAGGTCGTCGTCATCGAGGCTGTCACCATCGATGTCATCTTCGGCTGAGTCATCATCCAGGCGGCCGTCCCCATCAATGTCGAGTTCACTGCCCGAGTTGTCGACCCGACGGTCTCCATCGGTGTCGAGTTCGAGGGGATCGGTGTCGCTCATCTGGTCGCCGTCGATGTCGGTTTCCCCGAGTGAGTCATCCGCCTGCCGGTCGCTGTCGATGTCCTTTTCGGCGGGGTTGTCGTTGTTGACGTGGTCGCCGAGATACTGGCCGGTGTAGGGGCCGGACTTGGCGATGCCGCCGTCCACATTGTCGTCCAGGGCGTTGGGGATGCCGTCGTTATCAACATCGGGATCAACAATGTTGGGAACGCCATCCCCATCGAGATCCGGGGCATCGGTGGCACCGCGCACATGCAACGGTAAGAGACCGAGGGTGAGCGCGGCGATCCACCTCAAGCCGGTTTTCATCCGGAACAGGGGGTGTGGTTTCATGATCGTGATCGTTGAGGGTGTGAGGTTTTCTCCGCGCTGGGGAGATGAGTAGCGCCATCCGCGTGAATCCGGCAAAGGCTTTGAAGTAACGGCTTGGTAGGAATCCCGTTTGGTTCAGTGGACCACGCGCAGCCGGAGGAAGCGGCGGGGGGCGGAAAGGGTGATGGCGGTGTCGCGGATGAGGACGGATTTCGGGGTGCTGCCCGCAGTTTCTCCGGAGACGTAGCCGATCCCGGTGAACGCTCCGCCGTTGATGCTGGTGGCGAGCGGGGTCCAGGGCGGAGCGAGGGTGGAAGAGGCCTCGACGATGAGCGTGATGTCGGTCCGGGCGGGGTCGCGGGGGATCTGGAGGGAGAGGCTTTTCCCGTTGGCAAAGGTGGCGAGATTGGCCTGGGGTCCCGGATTCGGGAGGTTCGGATCGGTCCCGAGGGCGTATTCGATGAGATTGGGCAGTCCGTCGAGGTCGGGATCTGCCTGATCGGGTGCGTTTGGTGCACCGAGATTGGCTGTTTTCCAGAGGGCCAGCGGCGAGTCATCGACGATCCGGAAAAGCACCCCGCCGCCGAAGGCTCCGCCACCGGCAGCGGTGCCATAGAGGGTGCCGCTGGAGTCGGTGGTCAGGCCGCCGGCGAACAGCAGGCCCGCGCCATCATCCGCAGCCGCGGCCCCAGGCGTGCTACCCGTGATTCCAGTGAAGGTAGCCACGATCCACAGCCCGCTGCCGGAAAATCGGAAGACAGCCCCCGCGTTGGCCGGACCACCCGCACTCGCCAGGCCCAAAATGGCTCCATCAGCGGCTGCATGCAGTTCGCCGCCTGGCGTCCCGGCGTTGGTGCCGTCGAACTCCGCGACCACCGACCAGGAATTGTTGACGGGATTGATCCGGAAGAGCGTCCCAGCATCGGCGGCACCTCCGAGCCCGGTGGTTCCATACAGATAGCCATCGGAGCCAAGAACCAGCCCTCCCCGTGGGCTGCGCGGACCCGTGGTCCCGAACTGGGCCACCAGCGAATAGACCCCGAGGGCGGAAATCCGATAGATGACTCCGGTGTTCGAAGCCCCCCCGGTTTCTGTGACTCCGTAGAAGGCGAGGTTCGGTGCAAACACAAACGGCCCGCGCGGGCTGGCTCCCGGGGCCACTCCAGCGGTGCCGGTGAACGAGACAAGTCGCGTCCGGACGCCGGAGGTGGTGACCTTGTAAACCGCCCCCTTGGCACCGGCTCCCCCCTCCCGTCCAACTCCGTAAAAGGCCCCGTCCGAGCCGATCACCAGTCCTCCTTCCGCGAGCGAACCGTTGGTGGAGGTGAAGGTGTTGAGCAGGCTGGTCCCAATGCCCGGCGTGTAGCGAAAGGCCGTGCCCCGCCCCGATCCTCCGCCACGGGTCGAAACTCCATAGTAGCTCCCGCTTTTCTCCACCAGAGCCCCGTCCGGCGCATCGCCCAAAGAACCGCCGATCGGCGCGACCGCCAACAAGTCCCCGGCTGCGCTTCTTGACACCAAGGCGCCACCTCCGACCGAGCCACCCGCCGCCATCGGAAACAGCCAGCCGCCTGCCCCATCCGACACCGGGGCTCCAGAAGGCCGCCAGCCGAGGTCGGGGGAAAGGTTTGCCAGCGTCGTGAAGACCCCGGTGCTTGAGAGTTTGAAGACCGTTCCGAGATTCGCCGGTCCGCCTGCGGAGGTACAGCCTTGAAAGAAGCCGGCCCCAGCAGAAACCATTCCCGCACGCGGCACGGCCCCAGGAGCGGCTCCGGACTCGCCGGAGAAACTCGTCAGCAGACTGTAGATTCCAGCCGTCGAACACTGGAAAAGCCCACCGAGCCCGGAGCTGCCGCCCGCCGCGCAGCAGCCGAAGAGCGTGTTCCCCGAAGCGACCAGCTCGCCCACCGGCTGCGAGGCCGAGGCATCGACAAAGCTCCGCAGATTTGTGAAACCATTCAAGGTCGTCAGGCTGAAGAGGGTCCCGAATCCATTCGCGCCGCCGAACTCCGTGGTGCCGTAGTATTTCCCGTCAGAATGAAGATAGAGCCCGCCGGCGGGATTCGCGCCGAGCCGCAAGCCGGTAGTGCCGGTGAAGTCGATGATGTCGGTGAACACCCCGGCCGTGGTGATCTTGTAAATCGTTCCGAGTCCGCTGGCCCCGCCCGATCTCGTCACGCCGTAGAGCGTGGTTCCCAGCAGTGGCAAGGCCAGTGCGCCCACCGGTTCCGCACCGCGCCTGGCTCCCGTCGTGAGCCCCGTGAACTCCGCCAGGGTGGTCAAGTTTCCGGAAATGCTGATCTTGAAGACAGTTCCGAGCCCGTTGACGCCTCCGGCCTCGGTTGTGCCGTAGAGAAAGCCGTCGGTGAAGGCCACCAGCGGACCGGGCACCGAGCCCTTCGCCGCCCCCGAGGTGCCCGTGAACTCGACCAGCTTGGTGTAAACTCCCGTCCCGGAAATCTTGAATGCCACGCCGAATCCGTTCGCCCCGCCTGCCGAGGTGGTGCCGTAAAGCTGACCGTCCGAACCCTCGACGAGTCCGGCCGTGGGTCCATTTCCCGGAGCTGCCCCCGTGGCACCGGTGAAGGAAACCACCAGCTCGACCACCCCTGCCGCCGTGACCCGGAACACCGCGCCGTAACCATGGGCCCCGCCGCTGGTGGCCGTGCCATACGACTCGCCGCTCGCGAGCCTGAGCAGCCGTCCTGTCGGCTGGGACCCAGGCTGGGCAAAGGATTTCAGGGCCTCATACCCTCCCCACGCGGGCATGGCGAAGCAGGCCATGGCTGTCAGGAAAACAGAGGCCAGTTGGATCCGCAGGGTTGACCGGGGGGTCATAAGGAGTGCGCTCAGGTCTGCAAGCTTTGGAGCTTCCCGTGACCTTCGGCAATGCTTAGCCTGTTTGAACTGCGGGTGCGAAGAGGAACACGGTAACCGATCGGTTACGGAGAACCCATTGCTGAAGCAGCCTCCACCCCCGTACTCTGCCAACGACCATGAGATTCCCCAGGAACGGCTCTGCAGCCGCGAACGCCATGCTGGTGTTCGCAGGCGCGTTGCTGGGCACCACCCTGACGTGGTGGCTCGCCCCAGGCGGCGGATCCAACGACACTTTCGCACCGCTGGCCTCGGCCAATGGTCCGGAAACCCGGTCGTCGGCACGGGGCCCCGCGCTTAAACCCCGGGCCGACGGCTCAGGGGGCCCGAAGGCTTCCGATCACGGCACCACCACCGAAGAATCCACCGGTCTCGAACGCGCCGAAACGTTCCGCCGCGCCGGTGCCGAGGCCGCCCGAAAGAACCTCCAGGCAGCGCTCACCGAAGCCGCCGGTCTTTCCTCCCGCGCCGACCAGCTCGAGTTCTATCGCGGCCTCTACGGCGTCTGGACCGCCTCCGATCCCGTGGCCGCGCTTGACTTCGCGCAGGCCAATTTCCCCGCCGGGCAGTTGCTTTCCGACACCGTCGGCATCGCGATGAACAAGTGGGCCGACAAGGACCCGCGTGAGGCCTGGGTCTGGGCCGATCAGCATCTCGCCGGGCCGCTGAAGGATCGGGCGCTCACCGACCTGATGATCGGATGGTCGCGCCGCTCGCCACAACAGGCCGCCGATTGGCTGACCAGCACCGGCCTGACCTCGCAGCCACTTTTCAACGCCCTCGCCACCACCTGGGCCGAGACCGATCCCACCGCTGCCGCGAAATGGGCTGCCGCGCTGCCCGCTGGACACGCCAGGGACACGGCCGTCGTTGGAGTCGCCGGGGCCTGGGCCGCCAATGATCCCAAGGCAGCCGCCGATAATTATTCGAGCGAGCTCGCCAAGGGCAAGGACCTCAATCTCGCCATCGCCATCGCCGACGTCTGGGCCACCACCGATCCCGCCGCCACCGCGAAATGGCTGGCCGAGCTACCCGAGGGCGCGACCAAGAACGAGGCCGCCGCCACCCTCGCCACCGTCTGGGCCGCCAGCGATATCCGGGCCGCTGTCGCGTGGAGCGAATCCATTTCCGATGCCGACACCCGCCGCCAGGTCATCGCCCACATCGGCACCACCTGGGGCGCGATCGAACCCGTCGCCGCCCTTGAATGGCTCAACAGCCTGCCCACCGCGCAGGCCACCGATGGCGTCACCGGAGTCCTTTATTCCTGGGCCGGCACCGACCCCGTGGGAATGCAGGATTGGGTCAACCAGTCCGCCGCAGGCTCCCTCACCGACCGCGCCCGCCAGAGTCTCGGCGATGTCGTCACCGAGACAAACCCGCCCGACGCCTTGTCCCTGGCCCTCGGCATGAATTCGGAAATCGCCCGCAACGAGACCCTCGCCCGTTATTTCCGCGAATGGCGGAAGCGCGATGACGCCGCAGCCCAGGACTGGCTCCAGACCCACTGGTCCACCCTCCCCGCCACCGCCCAGACCCAGCTCGCCACCGTGCAGGGCAAGGCGGTGCAGCCGAAGTGAGGCCTTGGCTGACTTGACATCCGGAAGAAATACAGGAACCTGTATTACATGAAAGCGACGTTGGATATTCCAGACGAGCTGTATCGGCGGGTAAAAGCTCGAAGTGCGATGGAAGGTCGTCCAATCCGGTCCGTGGCGGTGCAGCTTTTTGAGAGCTGGCTCAATGGCACTCCTCCTGCAGAACGCCCTCTCGAGATTGAACCCTCTGATCTGGCTGCTGCCCCTTGGCTGGCCATCTCCCGCCGCTACATTCGTCCCGGCATGAGCCATGACTTGGATGAAATTGATGCGGCTATCGAAAAGGGCTCTGCTGCTGAAACGGCTGAAAAAATGATGGTCAAAAAGTCATGAATTTGGGTTCCAGCAGCTTGGACACCTCCGTCGTCCTGCGTTTGTTGACTGGTGAACCACTGGATCAGTTTCGTCAGGCAATTGCGTTCCTGACGCGACAAGCAGAGGCAAAAGCCGATGTTTTCGTGAGCAACCAAGTGCTCTCCGAAGCCTATTTCGCACTCCAGTCGTTTTACAAGATACCCAAGGCTGAAGCTCTGGAAATGCTTTCGAATTTCGTTCAACATCGCGGGATCCGCGCCAGTTCTGTGGCTGAGAGTGTGTTGCGATTGCCCGACCTTGCTTCTGCCAAACCAGGCTTTGTGGATCGTCTGATCCACGGTGAATGCCAGGAAGCGGGGCAGACCTTGGTCACTTTTGAAAAGGCGGCACGGAAGCTGCCAAAGACGATGGTGCTAGATTGAATTCGCTAAGCCCCCGCTCCTGATCCTCACTCCCCGCCGGGACACGGAATTCAAACTCGATCCACCCCGGTTCGCTCGGATTCAGCACGAGGTCGCCACCATGGGCGCGGATCAACTCGCGAGCGATGTTGAGACCCAGTCCGTGGCCTCGGACATTTTCGCCGACCTTGCTGCCGCGATGGAAGCGATCGAACAAGTGCGCCTGATCCTCCTCGGAAATCGCCTCGCCGGTGTTGCGGATGCGGACGATCGCCCACTCGCCGTCGGTGTTTCCAATGACCTCGATCGCCCCGCCCTCGGAGGCGTATTTCGCGGCGTTCTCGACCAGGTTCTGGAGCACCATCGCCACTCGACGCCGGTCGGCCCGCGCGGTCAGGCTTTCCGGAAGCTCCATCTCGACGCTGAGATTGCGGTCGGCCACGAGCACCACGAGGTCGTCCGCCGCCGCTTCGATCATCGCCTTGAGATCGATTTCCTCGGCCTCGATGACCAAACGTCCGGCGTCCGCCTGGGCCAGCAGCAGCAGGTCCTCGATCAGGGCTGTTAGACGCCGCGTCTGTTGCCGGAGCAGTGAAACCTCGGCGGCCTGGGCGTCTGTTAGACCGGTTTCATGGGAAAGATGGTCCAGCCCCGCGCGGAGAATGGTGACGGGAGTCTTGAGCTGATGCGAGGCATCCGCCGAAAAGCGCGCGGCGGCGGCGTAGGAGGATTGGAGGCGGTCGAAGCTGCGATTCAGAACTTCTGTTAGACGGGCGATCTCATCCTTCGCCCCTGGCATCGGCAGTCGCTCGTGAGGATTCGCCGTGCTGATGCGTTCCGCCGCTGCGGAAAGCCCGGCCACCGGAGCCACCGCCCGCCGACCCAGCCACAGGCCACCGATGAAGACCACGAGTCCCACGACCGGCAGCGAGACCAGCAGCGCCAGTCTCAGATCGTTTTGAAATCCCTCGATCGTGCCAAGCCGCGTGCCGATGCGGATCAGATACGGGCCTTCCTGCCAGATGCCGACCCGGCAATTCCGCTGGAACATCTTCACCGTTTTCGTGTCGCCGCTTTTCCCGTCGATCGAGCCGTTCCGCAGGTTCGGGGAGCGATAGAGCACCTGACCCTCAGGACCCTCGACGATCAGATACCGGCCTTGCAGCGACAAGGGAACGAACTTCGCCGCGAGAGGACGACGGGCATCGACCGGAGCGCCCCGGAAATTCTGGAGATCCCGGAAAAGCTCGTCCGCATCCGTTTTCAAGAGTTCGTCCAGCTGCTGGATCTGATGGAAATACAGCACCGGCATCAGCACCAACGCACCAGATCCGACCGCCACCATGGTGAGCAGCGCCGCATAGACGCCTACTTTCACCTTGAGGGACCAGCGTTTCATTTCGAGGTCTGCATGACATAGCCCACGCCACGGACCGTGCCAATCACCGACTCCGTTCCAGGTCGATCGAGCTTCTTTCTCAGGCGCATGACAAAAATCTCCACCGTCCGGGTGTCATACTCATGCTCCCTTTCCCAGATCCGCTCACAGATCTCATCGCGGGAGAACGTGCGGCCAGGTTCGCGCATGAACACGCTCAGGACATCGAACTCGCGGGGCGAAAGCTCGATGCGTTCCTCGCCGCGCATCACCCGGCGCTTTTCCAGATCCATGCAGAGATCCCCCACGCGGCAGGCCTGCTGGACCTCCGCCGTGCCGTTGCGGCGGCCCAGAACGTCCACCCGGGCCAGCAGTTCCTCGATGGCAAAGGGCTTGGTCAGATAGTCATCCGCGCCGGACTTCAGTCCATTGACCCGATCTCCGACCTCCGAGCGCGCGGTCAGCATCATCACCCGCAGCGGCAGCTTCGCCGCACGGATCCGCCCAAGGAGTTCGAAGCCATCAAAGCCCGGCAGGTTCACATCCAACAGCACGAGATCGAAGCGCGAGCCGGTCACCGCCTTCAGCCCCGCAGGGCCATCGGCGGCGTGCGTGACAGAGTGGCCCGCACGGGTCAATGATCGGCTGACCTGACCCGCAAGCTGCGGCTCGTCTTCGACTAACAGAATGTCCATGGGTTTTGGAGAGAAATGACTCTCCACTGAAGCAGCAAGGAGTCAATACCCCACCAGAAACGCGTCCCGTCCATGCCCCCTCAAGGCGGCTTGAGTAACCGAATGGTTAGATAAAGCCCGTCCCAACCCGGATCGATGCTGTTGAGCGGACCGCAGACTTTGGGACGGGCGTGGATTCAATCAAACCAACCTGTGGACGGCTTCTTCTTCGAAACAGTCGGCCAATTCGCATCGGCAATCTTCAGGTTGCCATTGGTATCCTTGTTGAACTTGTCACGGATGCTCTTGTCATACTGCAAAAGCAGACGGCCATCGACGATCTGGAAGGCATCGACCTCGATCTTCACCAAATCACCCTTGGAGACCCCATAGGCGCAGAAGCCACCGAATTGTGGCTCATACTTGGCGGGCTCCTTGTCGAAGGCGGCCTTGTTGGCGGCGTTGGCGAAGAAGTAGTTTGCTCCGTTGACCGTACTGTAAATTTCGGCCTGCCCCTTCACCGGTTTGCCCTCGGTAAAGAAGGCAACGGGATCGTAGCCCTGAAGGGCGCGCCCGGTCTTGTCCAGGTTCTTCGCCTGTGCGTGGAGATGGCCGGAAAACCCGAGGCCGAGAACCAGGAGAAGTGCGAACTGAACGATGCGTCTAATAGTGGATTGTGTTTTCATACGTGAGATGAGTCGCAACCGATCCGAATTCCTTACACCCGATCCACGATTCAGCGCACAGATTGAATCGAATCCGCCCGCAGCACCGGCGTGACTCCGTGAAGTTCAAGCATTCCAGACACCTCGATGAATGTGCCTGCGAGTTGGATGTCATAGTTCAAAGCCTCTCCCTGCGGCCCTGCAAGCATCAGCACGACACCATCGCCGGAACCGTCACGCACCAGCAACCCCGGCGGCACGCCGCCGCTGAGGCAGCGGATGGCGCAGGCACGATGGACCTTGCCTGTGGCGGGCCGCATCACGCCGGACCAGCACTTGGTATCGACGAGTTCGCCGGTGAATTTCCCCTTGCCCAGTGACGACACATCCTCGTCGGGTGAGGGTGCCGCGCCTTGATCGACGATGGTGAAGGTTTCCGGGCGGTTCATCTCGATCATTCGGAACGGCTCTCGAACGATCAAACTGCCATCGAACTTCACACGATGACCATGTGCACCAGCGATCAAGGTCTTCACTCCGAATTTCCCTGCCCCCACGAGAATATGGTCCACCGTCGTGCCATCAGCAGCCTCGAGGCGGAGTCTTGGGATAGGAGTTTCATAAATCACCCCTTCAAAGGATTTCACCACTCCAAACTCGTAGCGTCCGCGATCTACCGGATTCTGAAACCACACGATCATGGCAATGATCAGCGGAATCGAGACGGCGGCAGGAATCACTGCAGCACGAAGCCTACGCGCGAGGTCCGCAGCCATCCGCGCCTGCCAGCCGATGTAGAATTCCTTCATCTCCGCAAGCCCGGTTTCCGGCACGGCAACACCCTCAGATTTCGTGCCCAGGGGCAGTGCTTGAGATGATAGATAAACGGCGGTGCCAACCATCCGCAGCGGATAGGTGTCAAGAACCTCGTCGAAGGGCGGCGGGCTGCAGCCGTCCTCCGCCTTGTATTGGAATCCGTGCCACGGGCAGGTGATGCAGCCGTTGACAATGCGGCCTTCGCCGATCGGTCCGCCTTGGTGGCGACAGACGTTTGAGAGCGCGAAGAGTCGGCCATCGCGAACGAACAACGCGAAGCGCTTGCCGCCTGCGACGACGACCTTGCCTTCGTTTTCCGACAGGTCGCGGACATCGGCCACCTTCTCAAAGCCATCTTCCGCGAGTTCGCTGGCCCGGCGATCCAGCGTCCTCTCTTTTGCCGCGGCAGCAAGATGGAGGGCCATCAGCGCTACAAACCCGGTGCCTAACAGCATCGGGAACACCGGACTCCGCTCCGCCTGCAGCACGCCCAGAAGCACGTGCGCGACGATCAGTCCGTAGGCGGCATACACGAGTTGGTGGAGTCGCTTCCAAGTGCGAGGTCCCAGATGGCGCAGCCAGAAATCGTGGCTGGTGGCAGCCATCAGGAAGAGAATCAGCAGCGCGAGGAAGCCGAAGATTTCAAAGGGAAAGCGGGAAATCGAGCGGAGGTCGGAAAGCGGTGAGAGATAGTCGTTTCCGTAGGCGGTGAAAACGCTCACCAGCGGGTTCCTGTCGCCCAGCGCGTGATACTGGAAAATCGTGAGCACGCCATGAATCAGCGCCATGACGGCCAGCGTCACACCAAGATGGCGGCGGTTATAGAGCAAAGGCAGGAAGCGGGGCGCCAACCTCGAAAGTGGCCCAATGGCGAGAGTGACATGCAGCAACAGGAATGCGGTGACCGAGGTGAACCGGATGAGAAACATCTCCGCCGTGGTGCCCGGATGGCGCAGGGCAGTGACCGCACCAAATGCGCTGACCACCAGCAGGACCACTCCCAGCAGGGTGAAATCATAGATCCGCTTCTGCCGATTCCAGCCGACCGCTTGATAGAGATGCGACATGGCTCAGGGGCGTGTGGTCTCGGTTTCGGGCAGGGACTTGAAAGCTGGTGCCCGCCAGGTCAACGCGGCGGCGAAGGCCATAATCCCGACGACTGTTAGAATCAGGATCGCCCGGCGGTGGCTTCGGCGTAGTTCCTCCGCGCGGTCGAGTCCGCCACCAATCCCTGGCCGGACTGCTTTCATCACAATCAACGGCCACAGCGCGATGATGCCTGGAGCAACCAGCACCCGGAAGCCGAGGCTGCCACCGGCCGTGGCGGGGTCGAGCCGCTTGATGTGTCGGGCGAAAAACCAAATCGCGACGGCGGCTCCAGCCACCCCATAGGCTGCGGCGATTTTCAGGAGGAGGCTGAATGCGGGTTCAATCATGGTGATGACGCGAGAGGGTTTCCTTCAGCCTGTCCTTCGATGACTCGGAAAGCCGGGGATCACGTTCACAGGAAGATTCCCCCTCCAGTCGTCGGCTCAGACGGCCAAGCAGGCCGAGCTGATCGCGATATCTCAAGCACCACACGCAAATGCCATAATGCCAGTCCATCCTCAGCCGGGTGAGCCTGGACAGCGGTTGCTCCCGTTCGACGGAAATCAATCGAGTCATCTCGCGACAACGGGGGGTGATCGCGCAAATCAAGGCGACAAACGCACGGCCTAGCCAAATTTTCATACGGCGATCAAAGCGGGAATAAAGTGAGGGATGAATGCTCTCAGCACAGGGTAAGTCGGATCTCGCCGCACTTCCTTACAGAGACATCCAAGATTTTTTCCCGAGTTCCCCCCACAAGGCGCTCACGCCCTTCCGAACCAATTCATCTCCAAACATTCGCGCAGGGCCATCCGGGCGCGGTGCAGCATGACCCAGAGATTGCTTTGGGAAATGCCGAGAGTTTCGCAGATCTCCGGCGTCCCGGCGTCATCCATTTCCCGCATCATGAAGGCGTTGGCCACGCGTGGAGGCAGCTTCTTCATGCAATCACGCATGGTCTGCCAGAATTCCCCGCTGAATGTCACCGCCTCGTCCTCCTGCCAATCCTTCGGGCCGAGGTCGTGGTTCCAGAAGCCGTCCTCGAATTTATGGGACATTTCATCGCTCAGGAACTCCATGTCGGTAAAGGGGGTTTCCCGCCCATGCTTGCGGAAATGGTCGGCGATCTTGTGCTTTAAAATGCCCACCAGCCAACTCCGTTCGGACGAGCGGCCTGTGAAGTTATCCACCGCCTTCACTGCAGCGAGCAAAGTGTCCTGAACCAGATCCTCCGCGGTTTCCGGTTTCCGGACACGCAGCAATGCAAAGCGGTAAAGGCAATCGCCATGCTCATCGACCCAGCACTTCGGGTCAACCTGCGGGGCCGCATTGCTGGAGGAGTTCTGCACTTAACGGTTTGCTAGTTGGGCGTCAGAGGGACCGCAACGCCAAAAGTCCCACTTCAAAGAATTCCGTGTAAGGAAACATCGCCCCATCCGACCAATCCCACGCATGCCGGAACGCCATGCACAAGACCAAGGAAACTTCCATGAAAGCCATCTATCAAATCTGTCGGGCTCTGGCAGCGATCATCCTGCTTCAGACACTCTACTTCAAATTCAGTGGGGCTCCCGAGTCCGTTTACATTTTCACCAAGGTCGGCGCAGAGCCGGTCGGCAGGATCGGCAGCGGGATCGTCGAACTGATTGCTGCCGTTCTTCTGTTCGTGCCTCGATTCAACTGGCTGGGCGCTGGCTTGGCCGCAGGCGTCATGCTGGGGGCGATCGGCAGCCACCTCACGGTGCTCGGCATCGAAGTGATGGGCGACGGTGGCCTGCTTTTCTCGCTGGCCTGTGTCGTGTTCGTCTGTGCGATGTTCATCCTCTGGGTTCGGAAATCCGAGTTGCCGGTGATCGGCCGCATGTTTGAACCCCGCCGCGCATGAAGAACTTGTTAGCGATGAACATGGAGCTTCTCGATCAAGCGATCCTGATGATCCGGAATCAGCCGGAAGGACACTACAGCCGGACCAGCAGGGAGGTGTTCTCGAGCACCATCGGCCAGCATGTCCGTCACTGCGTGGAGCACTATGAGGAGTTCCTGACGGCCATATCAGAAGGGAGGATCCTGGATTACGAAAAGCGTCCACGTGACCTGCGCTTGGAAACAGACACCGGAGAGGCCTTGCGGCGGCTGACTGCGGTCCGCAACTCACTTGGTGAACTGAGTGATGCCGGACACGGACTGGAAGTGATGGACACCGGCGCGTCAACCCCTGCCCCATCCTCGACCGCCCGCGAGGTGCAGTATCTGCTTTCTCACACCGTCCACCATTTCGCCCTGATCGCTGTGATCGCCGGGCTCGGCGGCACGAGTGTTCCTGACAACTTCGGGGTCGCGCCATCGACACTCCAATACCGCAACCGCGCCTGATGTGCTCTGCTGCCTGGAAATTCACTGACGGTGGCTACGAACTCGGGTTCAACCGCGATGAAAAGTGGAGCCGTCCCCCCTCACTCGATCCACAGTGGGAAACGGAGCATCCGGTGCCGGGGGCCTGTGCGCGCGACGGGGCCGCTGGAGGCACCTGGTTGTTCACCAACTCCTGCGGCATCACCCTCGCGGTGATGAACGCCTATCCAGATGGCCGTATCCCGGAGGCTGGGGAAATATCACGCGGTTTCATCCCTTTCCTCGCTGCCGCCAGCGAGGCACCCGAGCAGATCGAGGCGGCTTTGATGCAAACCTCCTGGCAGAAGTTTGCTCCGTGTCGCGTGCTGATGATCGCCGCTTCTGGAGCTCGGCATTATGGATGGGATGGGATCAGCTTCTCCAGCCTCCAGTCCCCGGAAGAAAATTTCCTCACGACCTCTTCATTCAAGTGTGAGGAGGTCTGCGCGATTCGCAGAGCGAGATTCAAGGAGATCTCGGATTGGCCGATCGCCGGAATTCTCGATGACGAGTTGGCCGCTGATCCCGCTGCAGCGATCCATGTCTCACGGAGTGATGGCGGCACGGTGAGCCGCACCTCGGTGATCGTGGACGGCGGGAGCATCCGTTTCGCGGTGAGACGCAGGGGGGAGTTGTTCCAGCAGTTATCAGAAATACGCAGGTCATGATTTCCAAGAAACGCCTGCTGCTTTTTCTCTATCTGATCGCCCTCCTGGCTTCCTGGGTGGTCATGTCGAATCGCCGGGTTCCTCTGCCCAAGGGCGCTGGCTGGCAAGAGATCTCCATTCCGACGGATGACGGCAGCTCAGCCATGCTGCGCTACCGACGCTTCGCCGGAACCAATCCCGGACTCGCCCCTCTGGTGCTGGTGCATGGCAGCCCGATGGCATCCTCGTGCTTTGATCCGCTGCTGGCTGCGTTGCCGCGCGACCGCACGATTCTCGTGCCGGACCTGCCAGGCTTCGGTGCCTCATCGTCGGGCTTTTCGGACTTCTCATTTCCGGCCCACGCCGAGGCCCTCGCACATCTGTTGGATGCAGAGAACCACAAGTCGGCGCACTGGATCGCCTACAGCCAGGGCGGCGGTCCGGTGCTGGATCTTTCGGCACGAATGCCGTCGGCCTGCGAGTCGGTCGTGCTGCTTTCGAGCATCGGTGTGCAGGAGCATGAGCTGACCGGGGACTATTTCCTCAACCACATCCTCCACGGCACCCAATGGATCGCCCTCGAAGGCCTGCGCTGGGGGCTGCCGCATTTCGGAGTCCTGGATGACTTCCTGCTCAACGTCCGTTACGCCCGGAATTTCTACAACGGCGACATGCGACCGCTGCGAGGCCACCTGAACGCGCTGGCCTCCCCGGTGCTGATCATTCATGGAGAATCGGACCGCTTGGT
>JAIYDT010000572.1 GCA_027487355.1 Verrucomicrobiaceae bacterium | reverse complement strand
GTGTTGAGGCTCTTGCCTCCCCAGGCGGTCTTGATCAGCAGGATGGGGGAGCCGCTGAGCTTTTCGGTGTAGAGTCCGAAAGTGAACTCCGGTCCGATCTTCTCCGCCGTGGCCCCAAAGCCCGCCGTGAGGTGTCCGGATTTCTCCTCCCGGTCATCCTTGCCGCAGCCAAGTGCCGAAATCCACACGTGCTCGCAGACCTTCGGCTTGCCGTCCTTGTCGGTCATCTCCGCCAGCATCGGGGCTGTGGCGGGATCCATGCCGATGTGCTCGAAGGTGCTGATCTTTGCGTGACCCTGCATGTTCGACTGCCCGGCAAGGATGTAGATCCTGAGCGGTTTCTTGTCGGCTGCTTGGAGCGGGGTCAGGAGGGTGCCCAGCGCGAGGAGGGTCGAGAGGAGAAATTTCATGGTTCGAGCGGGAAGGTGGACGGGTTGGGCGGGTTGGATCGAATGGGTTACGGTCGGCACTCCACGATTCATCCTGTTGAACTCAATCTTTTTGGCATCGCCTGTTAGCGACTGTCGCCGGTTGATTTCCGGTAGGGGGGTAGGAAATTCCCAAGTTCTGTCAGCAGATTACCATACTCCGTCGGCCTCCAGCCCGTCTCCGTCAGCCGAAAACCGGTCTCCGACAGCCAATTCCCAGGCGCCGTCAGGAGATTCCCAGGTGGTGTCAGATCATTCCCAGACGGCGTCAGAAGATTCCCAGGCGGTGTCAGGAGGTTCCCAGGCGGTGTCGGGAGATTCCCAGGCGGTGTCAGGAGATTCCCAGGCGGTGTCAGGAGATTTCCGGGCGGTGTTAGGAGATTTCCGGGCGGTGTTAGGAAGTTCTCAGACAGCGTCCAATCGCCACCTACTGCCGTCAATTCGTATAAAGTCGGCATGCTCCTTATTTCCAGTGGGTTCAAAGAACTCCCAAGCCCTCAAACCAGAAACTCGACCGCCGCGCCACCGGATCAGGAACCAGCTGGATGACGGATTTCCTCCCTACCTTGCCGGCAATGACCTAGGCGGACCTTTGCTCACTACAGCTCGGCATCGTCACCCTCATCGTCCTATCCTGTTAGCGTTCAACCACCTGAGATGGTGACGGCGCTGTCACATGGCTCCATGACTTGCTGACGTGGCCATCGTATGTGAAATGTCTTGGAAGAAAATTTGGCTATATCTCATTTCCCTCTCGCCATCTCAGAAAAGATCGCTCAGTTTGCCATGTCATCTGGAGCGATCCGTGATGACTTCCCCCTGACTTCAACCTTCACCGAGCACACTCATGCCCGCCAATCGTTCGTTTGACTTCCCAGTCAGCATCCTGATCCGCGATGCAAAGCGTCTTCACTCCGCCCTGGTCGATCCTGCCACCGGCCCTGCCGTGGCCCGACGCCTTGCCAAGAAGAACCCCGTCGCCGGCCAACCGGACACCGTCTTCGCCCCACTCTTCGAGGCCCAGATCCAGCTCGTCGAGAACGGCGGCATCGCCCAAAGCACCGCCATCGGCGAAGTCGGTGAGATGACCCAGGAACAAATCGAGGCCTTCACCGAGCTGGAGCGCCTCCTCTCCGGAGCCCGCCGCAGCGCCCACCTCGCCTTCCCGAAAAACGACGCCCGCCTCCACAGCGAGTTCCAGGTCGGCATCGAGGACCCCGCTGACTTCGCCAGCGAGATCGACCGCGCCCGCAAGGTCCTCGCCGCCTGCCAAACCCACGCCGACGCCCTCGACGACCACGGCTGGATCGACGAAGACACCGCCGCCCTCGCCGCCTCCATCGACCTCCTCGACGACGGCGATACCGAGCACGAAGGCACCAAGGACAAAAAGAAAGGCTTCACCAAGGCCCGCAACCTCGCCGCCAACGCCCTCTACAAAATGTGCCAAAGCGTCCAGAACGCCGCCCGCCTCGCCTATCCCGCCACCAAGGCCGCCAAAGACGCAACCATCCTCGTCGCCCGCAACCGCTACCTCCTCGACGAGTTCCCACCCCGCGGCGGAGCCAGTGCCGGTGAAAAGCCCGCCCCCCCCCCAATCTCGCTCAACCCATGAACGATTGTGTTGTCGGTGGCATGAGGCGCAGTTTTCAGGCCAAGAAAGGTTGCAAGGCCCGTCATTTAAAATGTTCACGGGGTGGTGCCCCCGTGAACATTTGCATTCGGTCAGTTTTGAGATTAGGCAGCCCAGAATCTAACGAAGGAACGATCCATACATTTGAGAGGGCCTCGGAAATGGAGTCTCCTCCTATTCTCTATGACAACCAAATCGCCCGTTTCTGCAAAAACCGGCGTAACCGCACCGCCCCGCTGCAAATAAGCATCAAGCTTCATTGCGATTTCTACCGCGACTGGATCGGGACAGAAGAAGTGCGGATCGCTGATGGTAGGGGAAGATTCTCCTCGAAGGAGCAGGTTGTGAGACCACCGATAAAGTGGGAATCCTCCTTTGTAAGTGATTACGGGCGAAAGAACTGGTGGTTTGCCCCGATTCTCGAGGGAGTGCGACCATTTTTGAGTTTTTGTCGTAAGCCATTCAATCTCGGATCGAGAGCAAGTCGTGCGCAAAAAATCTTCAAAATTTACAACCAACGTGGGTTCGGGATCCCCTGCTTGATGGAGGCAAAAAAGACAAACTATCGCTGGCGGTATCTCTTCGCTGGAGCCATCGGAATGGGGTGGAAGTGCTTTAATTCCTTGCGCATCCGACTTGTCAAGGAATTTCGGATTCGGCTTCACGTCAGAGAAATATCCGCCTTGAGGCTGGAGAATGAGGTCACAGCCGGTCTTCGAAACTATCCAATCAGCCGCCGCCGCTGCATTTTCAAGGCCAGAGACCACGACGGCACCAACGTTATGAAGTTGACTCGCCAATTCAAACTGAGTGATTTGATTGAACGGGTGTCGCATTGGAAGGGTCCGTTGCGCCGGTGGCGCACCTCCGAATTGCAGCTCCTCGACTGGTGAGTTCATAGCCGCTTGGCGCATACACGAATGACGAGCTTCTTGCCTTTGGCATGCACATGTGCCCTTCTTTATCGTAATGCCAGGCATGGAAGCATTTAAATCCGCAATTTCACTTCCTTCATTCAATTGACTATTTTCAGACATTTTTGTTTTCATGTTGTGATTTTGTTTGATCGCTTGATGCGACGAAAGGACTTATACATAAAATGATTTCTTCGACCTAAAAGCATTCCGAAACAAAAACCCACAGACTAAAAATTAGAATTCGAAACAAACCAAAACAAATCAATACACATCCACATGCGGCCCGACTCATTCATGTTTAATGCCGAACAAGGAAGACTGTTGAAGAAGTATTTTTACTTCGATGCAACAATGAGCAAAAAGGAGACTGCTATCAAAGCAGGGTTCGATACGGTAGGTAGCGTTAGCCGCTATTTTAGTCCAGATGTCAAGAAATCGAAACATGAAATTCCGATTGGACGAATCATGGCGAAGCGGTTTGAGAACGCGATTGGAACAACTAAGTGGCTCGAGATCTTAGCCATAAACCCCAAAAGTCATCCTGATTATGAGCAGCAGGTGAAAAATATAATCCATCCAATAAAAGATAAACAAAAAACGCAAAAAATAGTGCTTCCAGCGGCACTCGGAAAAATAGATAGTTTAATTCTATCAGAAATAAGTGGTCCGGAATCTAGACTTGAGACCATCAGTCCGATGCGTGGTTTTACTGGGAAAATTCGAATCTCAGAGGCTGAATCAATAGCAGATGATTTATCTGAAGGACGGTGTCCAGTGCGCTATATCTATGGGCTCGGCGGCATGGGAAAAACACAACAAGTCAAGAAAATCGCAGAGCTTCTTGCGAAAAAAGACCCGCCCTTCCAAAAGCAAATCATGATTGATTTGCGGGCAAACAATGCTGTAGCTGAGCCGCTTACTCCAGAACAAGCGCTTCGTGAAGTGCTTACTCGACTTGAGGTGCCAGAGATAGAATTAGACCGAATCACTCATGACCGACAAGGAGTGCGACTGGACCTTGCTGCGCTCTTGAAGGCGCTACAAAACAAATACTTTGAAATCCTCAACCTACGAAGCGGAAATGATAATGGTGAGCATTTACTACTAGTATTTGACAATGCTCAGCATCAACAATCAACAGGTGTGGTATACACCGAGGAAAGCTCCAAGAACAACCCCCTTTGGTGGCTACTTACAGAAGAGTATTCTCGCGTCGCGATCTTAATCACCGCCCGTGGTAAAATTTCCCAACATTTTCCAGCTCATAAACATCAATCGCCACTCGATCGATGGACTGAAGTGGATGCTAAAGAGCAAATCAAACATGTTTTTGCAGAAAGGCCGGATATTTTTAAAGAAATTATAAATGGAGGAGGCGCAAGAAAACTTCTAAATGCCTCCGATGGAATTCCTCTTGTTTCGAATATGCTCTTACTCTATGCTAAGGAGCTTGTGAGAGGTAAGGTAATGGATGTTTTGGATATTTTGGAAGCCGCTGAAGAATTCGCAGAGGCTATTTCCAGTCCCGAGGAGGCAGTGCGTAACACCTTGAAATTGTATCTTACCGGGAAAATTACTCAAAGCAAAATATTTTCAAGAAACAATATTGTTAATGACTATAATCTACTTCTTAAACTAGCTATATTTCCGGGTTCATTCGACGCGGCTGCGGCGGCGACTATTTGGTCATCCGGAGACATGAAAGGTGAAACAGATTCACTAATTGGAGCTGGTAACATACTCAATCGACTTCTTAATAATTACGGCCTAATACAAGATGCATCCCTGAATAATTCTCCAAGAACTTTGTATAGGTTGCATGACTTTGTAAGACAAGAAGCCTTCGGGCTACTAGAGAAGGAAGATAATGCTAAGGATAAGATATCAATTTTGTATTTTAAACGCGCTGCTCATTATTTAGGGCTCATGGCCGCTGCAAATACACTCTCAATCAATCGTGATCCCGATCTCGATCTAACCCCAAATGCGGAGATTGAAGCAATTTTGTGCAGACTTCGAAAACATTTCAAGAAACACAGCGAAGATAGTTTTTTGAAATGCTCACGAGAACTTGTGGACTCAGAAGAAATGAACGTTGGTGTTGTGCACAAGGAACTGGTAGGTCACTTCAACAAGGAAAAATCTGTGAAGTACGGGTTTAACTCCAAAGATACAGCCCGCTTTCTTTCTTTGTTTGCGGGCATCACTACACGTGCTTGTGACTTTTTCATGTCTTCCGATTCACGACTAAAGTGGATTAAAGCCGCGCTTTTGACCGATCCGCCTCCTATAGAAAAGGCGATTCACAAAAATAGTGAAGGACTTGCACTAAGACATCTGAATCGCCAACTTGAGTCACAATTGGCATTCGAGGAAGCGCACAAGATTTTCAAAAAGACGCCGGGACGCTATGGTGACTGGGGCACAGCATGCACAGAAGGTAACCTCGGCAATCTGGCTCAGCAGGATGCAGCTCGTGCATTTCAATCGGGTGATTTAACTGGTGAACGCGGGCATCTCGACATTGCATTGAAACATTATCAAAGCGCTTTTGAAGCTAGTGAGCGTGTCGACGATAAAATCGGAATGGCCCAAGACCTTGGAAATCAAGCGATAATTTATCACGCTCAATGGCGTTCCCGTTGGTGGTCAGAACCCTCCAACTACGATTCAATCAAACAGGATATCGATGACCTTTGGCTTGAAGCAGAAATGAGGTTTAACAAGCGGATTGAAATCGCATTGAATGATGACGTGCTTGATTATCGAGGTGCAGCAAACGGTCACGGAAATCTGGCGAACGGATTACTCGATTTGTTTTTTCTTACTGGCTCGGAAGATTTAGACCTTCCGGGGCGGATAATCAAAAATATCAAAGATGCTATTTCCTACCATAAAATCGCGGGTAATAATCGAGGAATTGCTGCTTGTTCCGGGAATCTGGGACGTGCCATTTTCCTGATTCATCTAGCAATAGGAACCAAGCCTAGTGAAAGTGAATCAAAAGAAATGATGATCTGTTTTGATGATGCTGTCCGGTTATTCCGACAACAAGGTGATGAATCAGAAGCAAAAAAAGCGGAAACAAATAAGAATAATATATCAAAACTTTATAATACTTTAGATATGCGATCAGAAGGGAAAGGACGGGTTAATCAAGTTATGATATATGCAAAAGCCATTGAAGCTCATTTGAGTGATCGATACGGCAAGTTGATACCTGTCGCTTTGAAGGGCGAAAATCCTTTGGAATTGGTAACCCTAAGGGCGAAAATCCTTTGTTTAGAAGAGGTGGAGCGCTATATCTCAGAGGGGGCATAACAAGGCGTAATTCCAGGCATTAGATAAATAAAAACAGAAACGGATTCATGAATATCTTGCGCAAGGCTAGGGTTTCAGACGTAGACGCGATTATGAGAATCGCATCTTTGGTCGATATTTCAACGAAACAACCTGAGGATGCAAAACGTGATGGCTTTCTAGTCTCTGGATTCTGTCGTGAGGATTATCTGAAATTCTTACCTCATCTTTTGCTCTCAGAAACAGATGGGCAAATAGCTGGATATAGTCTCGCAATGCGGCGTGAATTTGTTTCAGATTCAATTCCCGGTGCGGAAGCCGTATTTGAAGCAGCTGGAGAGGCAGACTTTCTACTTATTAAAGTCATTGCTGTGCATCCTGAATGGGCAGGAAGAGGGGTGGCTGGTAAGCTTTATCGTTACCTGCTTGATCAGCTTCCTTGTAGCGCTTTTGCTGCAATAGTAGTGGGTCCTGTGGCTAACGAGCGGTCGATTGGATTTCATGAAAAGTTTAACTTTTCTAAGTTTTCGTCATATATCCCGGCGGATGGAATGGCTCGTGAGTTGTGGAAACGCTCTGCTATTCCGGTGGTTCGTTGTGCAACTTTAAATGATGTCACTGACATCGTGCGCATTGCTGATGAACATTCGCAGGGCGCAAAACCCTTGGAACAATTGAAAAAGGATGGCTTTTTGATGTCTGGATACCCGGAAGATTTTTATCGAGCCTGGATTGGAAATATCGTGGTTGTAGCAATCGCAAATCAAATACAGGGCTTTGTCCTATTTTTCACAAGTCAAAATATCCCTTCCGAGGTTGAAGATGTTAATGAAGCGCAAGAAGCTGCAGGAGAGGTTGAATACCTACTGATAAAGCAAGTAGGAGTGAGCCCTACACATCAGGGGACGGGTCTGGGGAAGATGTTGTATCGTGCAATACTTGCGGGTTCTAAATGTCCGGTGATAGCTCAAGTTATCCTGGATCCATGCAATGAGCGTAGTATACAATTTCACGAAGGCATGGGCTTTAAATTCGTGCTGCGATTTCGTGGTGGCAAGCGTGGTGTATGGCGGCATCCTGCAGGTGATTTGACGGGAACTCATTCTAGTCTAGGCGACGTGTAGCCATGATTCGTTCTTGTTGCCAACGTCCTCTGAACGCGGGCCTGAACTGTGTGGCTGGTGGGCCAACTGCTGATCAATGAGATGTCACAACTTCAATCCATCAGCTTCTCAAATTCTTCGCTCCCGACATAACGATACGACTGCGGAGCGTGGAAGCCACCTTTTCTGCGACGGAGGGTTTTGAGTTCAGTGGCGGACTCGAACTGCCAAGTGCGGCCGATGAGGATGCCATAGGCGGTGGCAGCACCTTGGAAGTAGTGGAGGAAGGTTTCTTTTTCCACGCCGGATTGTGGTTGCCATTTTTTGCAGAGGGTTTGCGGCTCGTCTGAGACGATCTCGGCTACTTCAAAACCTCCAACCAGGGCCATTCTCGGGCTGGAGACATAGACGAGGACTAGGTCGCCCGGTTCGACCTTGGGGCAGACGCGGCGGAGTTCGATGGTTTTGGTGCCAGCGAAGATCAGGTCTGCATACTTCGGCTTGATGGACATGAGGACGGCTCGCTGGTTCATCGGGTGGTCTGGGTTCCGTGAAGGTAGATTTCGCAAAAGGTGGAGAAGGGAATGGGCCGTGGACCGGGGTAGGGCGGCGGAACATCGAAGTCCCGCAGTAGGGTAGGGTCGAGCGGACGAATGAAGCTTTCGGTGTGGGAGAATCTCAGGGCTGTGAGCCGGGCATTTGGATTTCCCTTCGCGGCGGCCATCAGGTCTCTCCAGCGATAGACACCAAGCCGGTGGAAGCGGCTGAAGAGTTCCTTGGGGGTGCCTCTAACGACCTCGCGGAGTCTGGAGGTAGCTTTCACTTGCATGGTACCAAAACCTTCATTGCCCTTACTCACATACCAGAGCAAGTGGCCGGGTGGCTTGAAAGTGTCCTTACAGGCGGTGAAATAAACGGCTTCTACGCCGAGGTGGAGGTCATCCTTGATTCCCGAGAAGCTGGGGAAACGCTGGGCGGCGAGGTCGGCATCGAAGAAGTGTTCCGCCCACTGGGATTGGATGGGAATTAGGTAAGAGGTGACTTCCTCTGCGGCGGGTTTGCCGGGCCAGATCAGGGTGCCGAGTTGATCGATGGCAATATTTGTGGTGGAATCTTCCCAAGTGAGGCCCACCTTTTCGAGGTGCAGGCGGGCGCTGGAGAGATCGTGGAAGCCCTTGACCACGGGCTTGACCCAGCCGCTGTCGGAGAGACCGAAGCCCATTTCTTCCAAAGCATCTGTCACCTCGCGGGTGAGGTTGTGTTCCTCGATGTGAATGGCATCTGCGCCACTTTCGACCGCATCGGCGATGGCCTTCATGAGCAGGTGCCGCAAGACGGTTTTGGCCATTGGGAGCGCGGTGAGTCTCAGGAGCGGGATCTGAATGCGCTGGGGCGATTGCCGGTTGATGGCGATGGAAGCGGACATGTCCGCGTTACTATCGTGGGCGACGTGGATAGAAGTGGTTTTGGGATCGAGCAGGCAGGTATCGACGAGGTTCTTGAACGCGCTGATTTTCTCGTGAGGATGTCGTCTGAAACTCTCGATGAAGCGGCTGATTTCTTGAGATTCGAGGCGCTTGGTGACGATGCTGGAAGCGCCGAGACGCAAAGGTTGGTATTCCAGTTCACGTTCGATGCTGTCGAGGCGGGAGATGAACTCGACAGGCGAGAGCAGTTGTAAGTCGAACGCTTCGAGGATTTCGGGTGCCTTGGCCAAGAGCTTCTCGTCTCGGGTAACGAAGTATTTTACTCCTGCGACGACGGCATGGGCTACGTGGCGGATGTCAGAAATGTCCTGGGGAGAAAGTGATCCGGTAGCAGGGTAGAATTTCCGGAGTTCCGCATCGACGGAATCAATCCTAGTCACGGCTGCACGGATTTCACGATAGTGTGAGACCTTGGCTTTGCTGACCTCTCTCAACTCAGAATTCTTGCAGCGGTCAATGTCATTGTAGATTTCAGAAGTGAGGCCTAGCTCAACAATCTCGTCGATCCATGGTTCTAAAAGGGCTCCAGAAATTTCCCGTTTGGGGCTGTCTGACCAAAGGAGATCGAAAAAAACGTTGGCGTCGATTGCGACGAGGGTTTTGTCTGGCTGGCAGGTCGAGAAGAGATCGTCGCGGTTATGATCCAAGTGCCAGATGACGAGTTCCGCATTATCCGCGCCGCGTCCGGTTGCGGATCCTTTGGCGATGAATCCCCACTTCGGCCATTGTCGGTGGGCATCGAAATCACGGCGGCATTTGAGTTTGATGCCATCCAAATGCGTGGTGAGGCGCTTGAGTTGATCCACCAAAGCCTTTCCAATTCCTCTTTGTCGCGCTGTCGGAGCAACGCAAATGTGGGCAATGGATGCCACGCCACGAGCCACGCGATAGAGGAGATAGCCAAGAATTTCATCCTGTTCACTGGTGGCAACAAGCAGAGTGCCCTTGGCGATGCCCTCTTCAAATGCTCCGCGTGGCATGAAGCCGAGGATGCCTACATCCTTGCGGTAAAGGCCAAACACGTCATCGCACCGGTCTTGGTTGGAAAGGTGGTGGATGGTGATGGACATCGGGAGTGACGCTAACGACCGTGGCAGATTTTGGCAATTAGGACTCAATGTGGGATCTTGGGCCTAGAGGGTGCCAACTCGCCCTTCCATTTCCAAGAAAGCTGAATTCAACCCCGAAACCACCCGAATCCCTGAAATGGCGGGGATTTCTCCGGAAAACTGGGGATTTCCCCGCCCGGACTGGCGCGATTCCCGCTTGCCCCGGTGGGGGGGCTCCGATACCGGGAGGCCCGCAGCGCAACCTGCAACGTCCCATGCCAATCACCCGCGCCCTCCTTTCCGTTTCCGACAAGACCGGACTCGC
>JAIYDT010000023.1 GCA_027487355.1 Verrucomicrobiaceae bacterium | reverse complement strand
TCCTCGGTGTGGCGGTGGTTCAGGTGCGGGGAAATGCTGAAGCGCAGGCGCTCATCGGGCACGTTGCGCCAGTTCCAGGCCATGTTGTCGATGTGCGCGTGGAAGTCATTGGTGGGCGAAAGCCACAGCACCGGGCAGGCAATCAACGGAATGTAGGCATTGTCGGAAATGCAGGCCAGTTCCATGGCCGTGCGCTTGGTTCGACTGCCGCCGGGCACCTCGGTCTCGCCTTCCAAAAGGTCGCCGGAACCGCCGCACGATGGCACCGCCGCCTTGATCCGCCGGTCGATCCCCGCGAGATTGGTCGTGAGCTTGCCGCCCATGGAATGTCCGTGCGCGCCGATCCGCATCGCGTCCACTTCGGGCTGTTGCTCCAGGAAACTGATCGCGCGACGTGCCGCCATCAGCACGAGAAACCAATTGCTGTTCCGGGGCGACTCCACCGCATCGAGCGTGTATTCATCCGGCGTGAGCGAGCCCGCGAAATGGTTCGCCTTGTTGCGCTGCGGCGGATGGGTCGCATCCAGTTTGCCCCAGTCGGTTTGCGGTCCTGTCCACGTTTCCTGGCCAAGACTCATCTTGTTGCCGCCCCAATTGATCGAGAGGCCCGCATACCCGCGCTTTGCGTAGGTCACCACGCTGTTGAGCGAGGCCGACTGCCCGCCGCCGTGCATTTCGAGAATGGCGGGTAGTTTCGCCGCTCCTTTCGGAAACGCGAAAAAGCCTGCGACCCTCGCCGGAGCTCCCTTGAAAACTCCGACTTGATAGCGGACGATCCTGCAGACCACTCCATCCTGCTCCCATTCCTTCAGGACTTCGATTTCGAGCGGGTCTCGGTGTGGATCAAAGCCCTCCCAGAGCTGGGTCAGATTCTGCGGGATGCCCGGCGTCGCGGCGGATGATCCAAACAAGGGCGGCACCATGATGGCCCCAGCGGCGTGGAGGAAATGACGGCGGGTGAGGGTGTGTTTCAAGATCGGGCTCCTTGCTGATGCCATACGTGCTTCAGAACCTGCTTTTGTTGAAAGTGATTTCAAACGTGTCTGTCGGCAATCATGAGCGTCTGACGGTAGACTACTGGTCCTTTTTTCAGGCTTTTGAAACCGCTTCTAATCATTGCTTTCGCCCGTCGAAAAGAGACCCTTCGCCCATGCAGGTCGAAAAAGTGAAATACGTCCTCTGGGCGGCGGATTGGCAGCGTTGTCTGAAGTTCTATCGCGAGATGTTCGGGGGCGTGGTGAGTTTTGAGATGGAGGTGTGGTCGGAAATCGTGATCGCAGGAGCGACCATCGGGGTCCACGGCGGCGGTGAGGGCAAGCGGACCTGGACCGGGCTTTCGTTCCAGCTCGATGACCTTCGCGAAGGCATTTCCCGCCTGATCGAATGCGGTGGCCAGCTCGCCTGCGAACCGAATGACACGCCGGATGATCCGCTGCATCTCGCCATGTGCATCGACCCCGAGGGGAACGAGTTCATGATGACGCAGAAGAGGAAGGGCTGAACATCGAACGTCCAACATCGAACGTCCAACGTTGAAGATTTCGGCGCAGGAACTTGGTCCTTGGCACTTGGAACTTTTCGCAGCGGCCCATGATCACTCGGTGAAGCCTCGCTGAGATCGTACAAGGCGCTTGGCTCCGGAGATGGGGATCGTGGGGTTGGCTTCTTCGAGGCCGGTGATGCTGGATTTTCGGATCGCCGATGATGGAAGGCTTGTTTAACGATCAGCCATGACAGAAGTGCCACCTCCGATGCCGGAGAATCCGAGGATCCCGCGCGGGCCGCTTTGGATCTGTTTGCTGGCTCCTACGCTGATGGCGGCGGTATCGACCGGACTCACGTTCGCCCTTGGAAACTCGCTGAGGTCTTCTTCAGTCATGGACTGGTTGCCGGGAGTTCTGAGCTTTCTGAGCTTGGCGGTTTCCATCGTCTGCCTCATCCGTTTCATCCTGATCTTGAATCGCCGCTACGCGACCTCGACGGTGGTCCTACTGACATTCGGCTATATCATCGGTCAGGGAGTGATTGCGTTCGCCTTGTTCTTCGGAGCTTGTTTGCTTGTGATGCGGGTATGAACGAAGCGCCTGAAATTCCCGCTCCGCCGCCCAGCATTCCACGCGGGAAACTCTGGACCTCCTTGTTGGCGCCACCCGGTGCCACCTTCATCGCGAACTGCATCACCGGACTGAACTGGAGCCGCAATGACTACGGAGTCATCTTTCTGTGGGTGCCAATCTTGTCCCTCGTTCTGACGATTGGTTTTCTCTTCAGCTTCAATTCAGCGCTGCGCCCGCGTTATCAGGGTCGCTCGGCGATCCTGCTCGGCTTCTTCTATTTCATCGGCCAGATCGTCATCTGTCTCGCCGTCTGGTACGGCTCCTGTTTCATCTTAATGCACTGACCCATGATCTTCCCCTCCCTCAAGGAAACCCTGAAGCAAACCATCTCTCGCTGCCCGACCTGTCAGGCGGATGTTCCGGCGGAGGTTTGGAAGACGACCGGCTCTCCGGCGAAGGTTTACCTGACCCGCACCTGTCCGGATCACGGCGAGGCCACGGCCTGCATTGCCAGCGACGCGCGCTTTTACTGGCTGGCGAAGGGAAATCCCTCGAACGCCTGCGGCGCCGGTTGCGCCTGTTCGGCGGACCCCGCCGGAGTCACGGGCACGCTGGGACGGAATGCCGATGCCACGGTGCCGGAGGTCGAGGTGCTTTCGACCTGCCTCGCGCTGATCGAGATCGTCGATTCCTGCAACCTCGCCTGCCCGACCTGTTTCGCGGACTCCCCGGTCGGTGCGGCGGGGGACCGATTGAAGCATCACTCGCTGGCCTCGCTGCAATCGCGCATCCAGGGCGTGATCGACCGCAAGGGCAAGATCGAGATCCTCCAGCTTTCCGGCGGCGAGCCGACCCTGCATCCGCAGTTGTTCGAGCTGATCGACTGGATCCATGCACATCCGATGATCGACTACTGCCTGGTCAACACCAACGCGGTCCGGATCGCGAAGGAGGACGCCTTTCTGGAGGAACTCGGAAAACGCGCACGGCTCGGCCATTTCCAGCTCTATCTCCAGTTCGACGGTCCCCAGGAAGCCGGCCAGCGCGACCTGCGCGGAGCCGATCTGCGCGACATGAAACGCCTCGCGATGGAACGCTGCGAGCGCGAGGGCATTCCCTTCACGCTGGCGATGACCGTGATGCATGAGAACCTGCCGCATCTCTGGGACACCATCGAGACCGGCCTGAGCTACGGCGTGTGTCGTGGCATTTCCTTCCAGCCGATGTTTCTAACAGGTCGAACCATCGACAGCGCCGGCGAGCGCCTCAACACCGCCGACATCATCCTGGGTGCGGTGGAGCAGTCGTCCGGAAAACTTCGCTACGAGGACTTCACCCCGCTGCCCTGCGGCGATCCGAACTGCGCGACCATCGGCTACTTGCTGCGCACCCCGATCGGCACGCGCAGCATTTCCGAGTTCATCAACTTCGCCAACGTCCAGGGTTTCCTGCGCGACAAGGTGAACTACGAGCTCTCCGACCTCATCCAGTGCGGCTGTGAAAACACCGAGCTCGGCGACATCCTGCATCGCTTCGAGATGAAGGAAAAGGACACCTTCCGCCTGTTCATCAAGCCCTTCATGGACGCCTGGACCTGGGATCAGGATCGCATCGACCGCTGCTGCACCCATGTCATCCGCCAGGACGGAACGCTGGATTCGTTCTGCCGATACTATGCGGCGGGAGGTGGAAAGATGGGAAATTCGAAATTCTAAATCTTAAACTCGAAACGAAGAGGCTGATGATCGAGCAACCACCGCCAGGGATTCCGCCAGAGCAGCAGCCTCCCCAGGTGAACCGCGCGCAGGCTTGGTTTCGGGTGATGTTGTGGTTGATGCCCACCGGATTTCTTGTCGCATCCGCCGTTGGTCTCGGTTGGGTGCATGAAAAGCTTTTGCCATCTGATTCGATCGTTGCGGTTTGGTGCCTTCTGAATCTAGCTCTACTGATCGGGGCGGGCTGGTTCACGGCGATTCTCTCGACCCGTTCGCCCAATGAGCGGGTGGTTCATGGGATGTTTACATTCGTCATGTGTCAGCTTTTTCTTGTTCCCGCCCTGCTTGGCCTACTCCTGTTCATGATCAACTTGATCGATCCTATCCAATTTTGAACTTACCCATCACTCTGAAGTACGCCCGGATGCGGATCTTCGGCATCGTGTGGGTGGCGTTGTTTGGGTTGTGGCCTTGGCAATTTTCGGGTGATGTATTGCGAGTCCGATCGAGTGGTGATCATGGAAGATTTTGAGTCCGACAATTCCCAACAGGTTCCTCCGAACCGGGCGCAGGCTTGGATTCGGGTGCTACTGTGGATTTTGCCTTCGGCGACGTGTGCTTCCTTGAAAGTCCTGGCTTGGGAATTGGGTCCGTTCAGTCTTGGTCGCTCGTCTGGTCCTTGGTGGGTTGCCAAACTCAAGTGGGTGGTCGAAATGAAGGGAGATCATCTCTTGCTGATCGGGTTCATCCTGGCGATCGCTGCGGGCTGGTGTGACACTCGTTTGCGCGTTCGTGCGGATTCGGACTGGGGAGGAACTTTGCAGCGAATGATTGTTTTCGTGGTGTTTCAGCCAGTGATTGCATTCTTGGTCTTCATGTCCTTTCTCTGTCTCTTGTCCATTTTCGTTCTCATGGCAGAAGGCTATCCTCGGCCATGAACCTCCCCATCACCCACATCGGCTCTCAGATTTACGCCCTGATGCTGATCTTGCTTCCTGTTGGATTGCCACATCGTTGACGCGGATCGCCCAGGCTGCTAATGGCCGCATCATGATCATGCGGTCGCTGTCAGCTCGCTTTGACGAGGGTAGGGTTTTGTTCGATGAGGACATTGCCATTCCGCCGCATGCCCGCCTTTTGGTCACGATCTTGGAGGATTCGGACGACGAGCGCTCCGATTTCCTTGCGGTTGCCTCCACTGCGTTTGCGGACGCTTTAGGCGATGACGAGGTTGAGTATACTGAGGCGGATGTCCGGCGATGAAACCGGGAACGGTCATCTTGTCGCGTGTTCAGCAGTCTGATGGGCAGCTCAAGCGCCGTCCTGCTGTGGTGCTTTCGATAGTCCCCCCTAAGGCGATCTCTCATTGCGGCTTTTCTGGTCCTTGCGTTCTGTGCCTTTAGGCCTCGTTGGCCTTCCCTATACGACATGAATGAGCCACCGATCAAACCGACCCGCGAGTGGCCGGAATCCGGATTTAAAGTCGGAGTGCCTGCTGATTCAGAAACCCCGGATCCGCGCCGTCCGAGCCGCTCCCGAGCCTGGACGAAGGTTCTGCTCTGGCTTCTTCCTTCTGGCTTCGCTCTGGGGTCCGCTTGGCTGTTGGGCTGGCTGGATTTCTGGGGAGGGTTCAGACCGCATCTCGTCCTTTCTCATCCACTTGAGGCGTGGCAGGTTACCAATGCCTTGTTCGTTCTTGGGATCGCTTGCTTGTGCGCAAAGCTGTCAACTTCAGAGAAGCCCCGCGGGTCGTTTGGCTTTTATGTCGTCTGGTTCTGCTTCTGCCAGCTCGGCCTCATTCCCTTGGTGACGACGGTGGTGATCTTCGGCTCCTGTGTGGTGCATCCTATCAAATGGTGATCATGGAAGATTCAGAATCCAACCGTTTCGAGCACGTTCCAAAGAACCGGGCGCAGGCTTGGTTTCAGGTGGTGCTGTGGGCTTTACCTGTAGGGCTTGCTACAGTTTCGATTTTTCAGATGAGTTGGATTAGGGATGACCTTTTCGCGGGCAATTCATCGATTTCGGAGGCGCTTCTGCTGCTCGTGAACCTTGGAGTTCTAGCCGGAGCTGGTTGGTTCAATTTCATCCTTTCGGGGACACGGTCGATGCTGAGAGAAGGGCCAATCTTCTGCGTCGCTCTCTTTTGTGTGGTGCAGGTGCTCTTGATCATCCCCATCGTTTGGATGGTTGCCTTGGCCTTGATCTACTTCTTTTAATCCACCGAAATTTTGAACCTGCCCATCACCCCCACCGGCTCGCCGATTTACGCCTTGATGCTGATCTTTGGCATCGTGTTGGGGGCGGTGTATTGGTTTCGGGAATCGAAGAAGGATGGGCGGGTGGCCTTGATTTATGGCGCGGGTCTGGCGGGCGCCTTTGCCGGGGCGAAGCTGGCGTTCCTGTTCGCCGAGGGCTGGCTGCATTTCGATGATCCGAACCGCTGGGTGATCTGGCTTTCCGGGAAGTCGATCATGGGCGCGCTGCCGGGGGGCTGGGCGGCGGTGGAGATCGCGAAGAAGGCGCTGGGGTATCGCGAGACGACGGGCGACCGCTTTGCGATGCTGCTACCGGTGCCATTGATCATGGGTCGGATCGGCTGTCTGAATGCCGGCTGCTGCGG
>JAIYDT010000011.1 GCA_027487355.1 Verrucomicrobiaceae bacterium | reverse complement strand
TCCACCCAGTTCGAATTGACGGGAGAGTCCCACGCGCCTGCGAGTTTCTCATGGAGTTTCGCGAGGATCTCGGGAGCCAGCATGAACTCGACATCATCCTTTCCCCAGCAGGATTCCGCGTAGGCGACTCCACCCGGGTTGTAGGGTCTCACGCGGTCCTCCTTGATCATGAAGACGGCGACGACGGCCTCCCTCCTGGTGTGGATGAGGCGCTCAAGGCAGCGGCGATCATACCCATCATTCTGGATCCGCCCCAGCACGCAGCGGGCGACGAGCACTGCGGCGAGCATCCGTTCCCGTTCCTCCTCGGTGAATTGGCCACCTTGACGGAATGCGGCGAGGCACGCGCTGCGATAGCGTCCTCTAACAAGACGGCCACCCATGATGTCGGTGCATCCGATGTTCTCCAGCCATTCCTTCAGTCCGGGGATGCCGGACAACTCCTCGCCAGTCGGTCCTTGGCAAAGTCCGGTGGAGTCGTCCTTCAATCGGGAGGCCCTGGCTTCGACCCATGCCATCAGGCCATCCGGGCGTTGCCTGAGCTGCTCCGCCGCGGGCCCCTCGCCGAGGATGTTGGCATTCTCCAGACCCTCCCCAAATTCGACGATGATCAGATCGAAAGCATTGATCAACGGTCTAAGATCCTCACACAGGAGCGATGAAACCGAAGTGAATCGAGTCGCCTCGGCAAGCGAGTGGCCGATGGCGAAGAAAGAGGAACCCAACATTCAACATGCTATGGAACTGGTTGCGAGCTTTGTCAACCTACGCAATCATGTGGAACACGCAGGTCAGGATGCGGATGCTGCGATCCTGTTCGGCCGGCCATGGTCATGGGTCATCCCTTGAAGGGAACTCTCATCGGGATGGCCACCTCGTCAGCCTGCGGAAAGGAACGTCGCCTTCGAGAGTCTTGCCGCAGAGGTGAATGGAGCTTAACACCTCCCGGCCATGGTGCTCGCCTTTTTCAAGCCCTACGGGGTGCTGACCCAGTTCACTCCCGACCAGCCGGGGCAGCGCACGCTTGCGGATTTCGGATTTCCACCTCGGGTCTATCCCTTGGGAAGGCTCGATCTGGATTCGGAAGGGCTCCTGCTGCTGAGCGATGAGCCCGGACTCAATTCGCGTCTGCTCGATCCCGAGTCCGGCCACCCGAGAACCTACCTCGCGGAAGTGGAGGGAATCCCGAGCCGTGAGGCCATCGACGCGCTGCGGAAGGGAGGCATCGACCTGAAAGGCCATCGGACGCGGCCGTGCAAGGCCACGTTGCTCGAAGGGCAGCCGGATCTTCCTCCGCGCGATCCTCCAGTGCGTTTCCGCAAGTCGGTGCCGACTTCCTGGCTAGAGCTGACCTTGACCGAGGGCAAGAACCGTCAGGTGAGACGGATGACGGCCGCAGTCGGATTTCCTACCCTCAGGCTGGTCCGGGTGGCGATCGGCCGGCTTTCCCTCCCGGACCTCGAACCGGGAAAGTGGCTTGAACTGGATGCCGCCATGAGGGCCTTGATCTGGCGCTGAGGATTCCGAATCGGGGTCCTGTTGAGCGATCCTCTGGAGACGATCAATCTCTACTCCCCAATGCCCGCCTGGGAGATTCGAGCGGATCCCACCATGGAAGCACAATTCGATTCAGGGGTCTTGAGTGGATCAGTCGCCAAACCGGTCCTCAACCATGTCCTGGAGCGCCCATGAGGTCCGCCGCGAGCGCGTGGCTGGGGTCACGTTCCAGCACCTGCGCGAGAAGCGCCCTGCCTTCTTCAAGTTCTTCAAGGCCCAACAAGGCCTGCGCACGAAGAAACAAGGCGGATGTCTCCTGACGGAACTGAAGATCGTCATCGAACAACAACATCGTTGGCAGCGAGGTGGCGAAATAATCAATCTTCGCTTCGGAGGCTTGCAGCTTTTCTGCATGGCCCGCCAGGTCGTGGAGCAGTTGATCCGCCTTGGCCGACTGTCCGAGCTCCCTCCACGAAAGGGCCGAGTAGTAGGTCATTTCGGAAAACGCACGCACGCTCATTTCCTGGAAGTCGCCCTTGAAAGTCGCGGCTATAGCCCAATGGCGTTCAGCCTCCTCGGACTCGCCAGCGGCGGCCAGCGCCCTGCCCAGCCAGTAGTGGATGTCGCTCTGGTTCGCCAGCAGATGTTTCGCCTCACCTAGATTGGGCGGTGCGTTCAATGCTGCTGTGAAATGCTTACCTGCCTTCGCTGGCTCTCCTGCATTGAGCGCCTCCCGGCCGAGCATGAGATGGGAGCGCACCCACTGTCCGAGCGGACCGCCTTCGCCGCCCTCCCATGGCTGGAAGTTTCTGGAGGAAACGAGATCGAGCGCGTCGCGATGCCGCCCGGTCTGATTGCAGAGCGCGCAGAGTTCGATGCTCAGATCATCCCGACTCGAAACGAGTTCCGGATGCTTATCCATCTCATTGAGTCGCTTCGACGGACTTTCCCCAAGCCGCTTCCAGAGCTGGTCGCGTTCATAAAGCAAGCGGGCGTCCGATGGATTTGCGGCGAACGCCTTGTCATAACAGTTCCGGGCCTTTCGTGCATCATGACCGATATTGAAACTGCCGATCCCCAGGTTGCGCCAGACGAT
>JAIYDT010000586.1 GCA_027487355.1 Verrucomicrobiaceae bacterium | reverse complement strand
CATGCCGGTTGGCCTCGCTCAATCCCCCGGCGAAACCTCCTATCGGCCGCTGGAGTTCGAAGAGATCGGACAACAAAATCCCGATCCTGACATCCGGGCAAATCTTGAGAAGGCTGGGCCCGAACTCAGTGATTCTCAAATCCTGATCCCAGGAGATGAAAAACGGAAACGCCGAAACAAATGCGTCGTGATTCAACCAGGAGTGCCCACCCGTTTCTATGGAAGTGCGCTTCATCAGATCGGAGCCGAGGCCCAGCGGACCAGAAACTCATCATGGTCGGCTCCTTCGGATTTCCTCCGGATGACTTCAACTTCAGCCGGGGAGTTGAACATCTTTCCGAGACCTTGCAGGAGTCCGATCACGAAATCGGTGAGACCAGGACGATGGGAGTGATAGTGAAGGACCAGTGAGTCCTCCGTGACGTCCGTGCAGGAAAACCTGGGTGGCTCGAGGTTCGGGAAGATCATGGCGACACGGGTGTGGAAGGACGGAAGATTGATCAGGAACTCCGGCAGCGTCCTCCCGCTCGCCTCCAACATGCTTCCATATCCATGCTTTGCAGTGACCAGAATCCAGTGCTCTCCGAAAGCCACCAGCACCTGCCGGGCCTCCAGTCCCAGCACCTCGCTGGCAGCTCCCACAAGATCATAAGTCATCGAATCCGGATAGGATTCATTGGACAAGAAGACGTCTTCCTCCACGCCCGCCTTCTCCTTGATCGCGTTCCATTGCTCTCGGCTGAAATTGGTGATCACCAGATCCTCGATCGCCTTATTGACCATTCCGTACATACGAGTAGCAAACTTGGACGGTGAGGATTGGTCAAGAGTGATGATGACCCGGGTAGCTAAAGAATGTCGTGAGGCTCCCGCCGAGAATCCGAATCGTCAGAACGGCACGAACCCCCCTACGGAGCAGGCAGGGGAACTCGCTGGATCTTCTGATCATCAATCTTGAACGTTTCCGACTGCGAGTAGGCGTTTCCACGGCCACCCTGGGTGAGGGTGAGGGTGACCACTGCGGATGCCCCTTCCACCGCCGGCTCCGCCTTGGCCGCCGAGTATTTGCCACTGGCGAGAAAGGTCATCGAGTGCCCCACCGACCAAACACCCCCGGACTGGCGGAGAAGAATCAGCGAGGAAAGAACCGTCGGGGTGGCTTTCGTCGGAGGAAGGGCGTTCGCCAGCAGCAGCGCCTGCGTCGTGGAAGACCACAACACACTGACCTCGGAAAAGGCCTCCGACCGATAGTGCGCCTTCGGGCCGCCGGGATACTCCGGGAAATCCACTTCGAGGAAACTTCGGAGATCCGGGCGAGTAGCGCACCAGGACTTGTCGGTGAACTTCTGCACGCACTCCTGAGGCGAAGGGAGTGTGGACTGGGCCTCGAGCTCGCTCGAAAACAAGGGCAGGCAGACGATGGCGATCAAGAGGGCTTTTGCTTTCATGACGGTGGGGGACATCGTGTCCTTGAGAATGAGAAGCATCGAATCAGATTCCAAGCGGAATCCTCTCTCCGCCCACTTCCAGGCAGGCAATACCCCTCACATCCCTAGATTGATTGGGCCGAGCACGTTCAAATACCACTCCCAGAGCTTCCAGCCGCCGAACAGCCAGGTGACGCAGCCAATCGCGAGAAAGGGCCCGAACGGGAGCTTCATCCCGAATCCGATCCGCCCGATCAAGGCCACGATGATCGCATAAATCGAACCGGCGAAGAGGCTGAAGAACATCCCGGCCCAGCCGAAATAGGCGCCGATCATCCCTAACAGATGGATGTCGCCCATGCCCATCGCCTCGCGCGGAATCACCACTCGGGTGGCTAGGCCCTCCAGCGACTTGATCTCCTCGAACTTCTTTGCGCTTCCATCCGGCAGCTCGAAGTCCAGCTCGCGGACAATCATCCGGCCGCCTGAAATCGTCTCGCCATCCAGTACGATCGACTCCGCATCCAGCAGCAGCCGGTCAGTCTTTCGGAAAAAGATGTCCCACCACAAGGTCGTGTCGCCATTGAGGACGAACTCCATCGGCGTATCCTCTCCGCCTCCTTCCTGGATCTTCCACTCGACCGGCTTCTCGAATTTCCTATCGATCCGCCCGAAGGCCATCTTTCCCAGCTCGACCACCGCCCAGAGTCCGAAAAAGCCGGACGTCCATCCGATGGCGGAGGCTTTCACGCCGTCCAGCCACGTGCCGCCCTCGGTGGCCAGCGAGGCGAGCTGCGGCCAAAGCGCGCAGGTGCCCAACCCAAGAATCGCACCCGCCCAGGTCAGCTCGGTCGGGATGATCAGGTGCTCGGCGTCGATGAACGTGATCACCACCAGCAAGGCCAAAAGGATCCACAATGAAAGGATCACCCACACAAAGGGCGTGAGGATCGGCACCATCGAAACGAAGCGCCACCACGCAACCGCGAAAAGGATCGCCGTCAGCAGCTCGACCGCAAAGTAGCGGAAGGCGATCGGAGCCTTGCAATCATGGCATTTCCCCCGCAGCAACAGCCAGCTGAAGAGCGGAATGTTCCGTTTCAACGGAATGCTGGACTTGCACTTCGGACAGAACGAACGCTTCGGCTCGTTGACTGAAAGCCCCAGCGGAATCCGGTAGATGGCGACATTGAGAAATGACCCGATGCAAGCCCCGATGAGGAAGGCAGGCACCAGCCAGAGCCAGTGATCGAGAGGTGGGTAAATCAAAGCGCACTCATTCAAGGCAGGAAGTTCCAAGTTCCAAGTTCCAAGTTCCAAGTTCCAAGTTCCAAGTTCCAAGTTCCAAGTTCCAAGTTCCAAGTTCCAAGTTCCAAGTT
>JAIYDT010000219.1 GCA_027487355.1 Verrucomicrobiaceae bacterium | reverse complement strand
TCGTCAGTTCTGCACTGGCTTTGAATCCGGTGGTTTCGACCTTCAATCTTTCCAACACCAGCACCGGCCTGCTGACGATCGGAGCCATCAGCGGTGCAGCCGCCTCCGGCACCCAGACCCTCTATGCCGGAGTGTTCAATACCGGTGGTCTGACTTTCAACAACGTCATCAGCGATGGCGGCCTTGGCGGCAAGGTCGCCCTCAACGTCGGCAGCAGTGGCAGCGGCTCGGTTACCCTGAACGGTTCGGCGACGAACTCTTTCTCCGGTGGCCTCGGCCTCTATGGCGGAACTCTCGTCCTGAATTTCGCCAACCTCTCCACCCCGACCAATCTCCTCAACAGTGGCAACGCACTGAACCTGGGAGGAGGCACCCTTTCCATCACGGGGAAAAGCACCGGCACCACCAGCCAGTCGCTTGCCAGCACCACGGTCAACGCCGGTGGCGGCCAGATTCTTGGCAACAAGAATGGTGGCACCGCTCTCAACCTCAGTCTCGGTTCACTCACTTCCAGCGCCGCCGGAGGCAGCTTGCTGGTGGGAGCAAGTGGCACTGCCGCCAATCTCCCAACCATCACCAGCCTCAGCAACAAGGGTGCACAAGGTCTCTACAGCGGACGCGTGGTCCATTTCAACGGCACGGCCAGCACCGGCTATGACTGGGCCACGACGGTGAGTTCCACCTCCCCATACCTGTTGTCGGGGCTTGTGACAGGCAGTTATGTGTCACTCAACACGGCGGCAGGCTCGGATGTCCTCAATTCAAGAATCACCGCCAACCAATCCCTTTCAGGCAACCGCGTCACCCACTCGCTGAAGATCGAGAACCCGGCGGCCAGCCAGACCCTTTCGCTGGGTTCCAGCCTTCTGACACTTTCCAGCGGAGGACTCCTGATCACCGGAACCAATGCCACCTCCGTCTCCGGCAACACGGGAACCATCGGTCTAACAGCCGGTAACGGCAGCGGCTCCCATGACCTGATCGTCCATCAGTATAACAGCGGTGGTCTGACCGTCAGTGCGGTCATCGGTGACAATGGCTCCAACCCCGTGAACCTGGTCAAAGCCGGTTCCGGCACCCTGACGCTTTCCGGCATCAGCACCTTCACCGGAACGACCTTTGTGAATGGCGGCACCCTGGCCGTGAGCGGCAACCTCGGCAGCGGCGGCATTCATTCCGGAAACCTGTCCATCGCATCCGGAGCCACCTTCAGTCATGCCGGCAGCACGAATCAAACCTACAGCGGCGCAATCACCGGTCTGGGTGGGTTCTCCAAGAGCGGAACCTCCACCGTCACCCTCTCCGGCACGAATTCCTACGGCGGCAACACCACGGTCACCGCAGGCACCCTCAACCTGACGGGCAGTCTGATTGGAGGCACTGGAACGCTGGCTCTCGGCACCACGGCTGCTTCGTCGGTGATCAATGTCAGCGGGAACACGACCGTTCTCAACCTGACAGGAGCCGCAGTGGCAGGCAGCAATGTGTTATACAATCAAACGTCAGGTGCGGTCACTACTTCGCAGACCGCCGCCTTTACCCAGTTCATGTCGGGCAACGCCACCGGCTATGGATGCTTCAATCTGACCGGCGGATCCTTCACGACAGGCTCCGGAAACTTCTCGGTCCAGACCAATGGCACTGCCGCAGCCTACGTGGGTGGAAGTGGTGTGCTGAACCTGACCGCCAGTGCCAACAACACCATCGCCTTCAACGCAGGAATTGGCTCATTGACCGTTGGACCAGGCGGTACCGTGAACCGCAGCAACGGCTCCTCCGCGCTCTATCTCTTCACCAATCAGAACTCGACCGGCATCCTGAATGTGGCCGGAGGCAACATTGACCTCGGTACCGGATTGTTCAGGGCTGGCAATGGCAACACCGCAGCCTTCACCGGGATGAGTGGCTTCATCAACCTGGCGGGAGGCACGCTCACGATGGGTTCGTCGACGGCCAACAACAGCAGCACCGGCAACAACCTCTACGCCAACTATGCAGGCGGCACGCTGAGGGCCTCCGCCAACCTCACCAACCCAGTCGTCACCGCCAACGGCGTCTCCACGGTCTCCACGCTCTTCGGGCCGATCAACAACCCCGGCACAGGTTCGGACTTTGTTGGAGGACTCACGGTGGATACCAATGGATTCAATATCTCCTATGGAAACCCCCTTCGCGGCGCGACCGGCAACGGCGTCACGCAGGCGGCGATGGCGATCACCGGTGGCAGCGGCTATATCGGCGCGCCTGCACTCACCTTCACCGGCGGCACACTCACCACCAGCGGCACTCCAGCTTCCGGCTACGCTGTCGTCAGCGGCGGAGCGGTCACTGGAATCGTCATCACCTCGCCGGGTACCTATACGGTCGCACCCACCGTCACCCTGACAGGCGGGGGAGGAGCCGGAGCCAGCGTGACGCTGGGTCCTCTAACAGCCAATGCGTCCGATTCAGGCCTCACCAAGACCGGCAGCGGCACCCTGACGCTCAGCGGAGCCAACTCCTATCTCGGTTCAACCACGATCAACGCCGGCACCCTGGCTCTGGGAGCCAACAACACACTTCCGGCCACGCCCGTCACCATTGGCAACGGCACCCTCAACGCGGCCACGTTCTCCGACACCATCGGCACCCTGGATGTTGCGGGCAATGCGGTCATCAACGTGGATTCCGCTGCCGCCCTTGAATTTGCCGACAGCAGCGTCATCGACTGGTCCGGGGGCACTCTGACCATCACCGGCACCTTTGTGTCTGGAAACTCCCTGCGCTTCGGGACTTCCAGCACCGGTCTGACACCCACCCAGTTGGCCCTCATTTCCATACCCGGAGGCTCGGCGGTTGCCCTCGATGTGAACGGGTTCCTGATCGATACTGCGAACTCACCCTATATCTCCGGCTTCCAGAGCTCAGCTCCCTTCGTGCAACGTCCGGCCACGCCCACCTTGAACTGGTCCATCGGTGGAGCGATCACCTCCCTCTCCATTCAGCCCGACATCGGCGATGTACTCCCACTCACCTCCGGAGGCTCTGGCAGCATCGCGATTTCACCTCCTCTTGGCGAGCAGACCTACACGCTGACCCTCAATGGCACCGTCTCCCAATCCATTTCAATCGTCAGTCTGCCACCAAGGAACAAGGTCCACCTCTATCTCCTGATCGGCCAATCCAACATGCAGGGGATCGGTTCACCATACAGCTCGACGCTGGACGCTGCCGTGCCACGGGTCGTCAAGTTCGGCAGCCGCAATGGCATGGAGTCCGTCTGGGTCAAGGGTGGTCATCCACTGACTGGTCTGACCAGCACCGGCGGAAGCGTCGGCATGGGTCTTGAGTTCGCCAAGACGATGCTGGCCGCGAACAGCGATCCGGAAGTCGTGATCGGACTCATCAACCATGGGCTCGGTTCCACCAAGATCGAATGGTGGGCGCCAGGGGTGGTTGATGACCAGCAAGTCAATCCAATCACCAACCAGAACTACATCCTCTATGACGAGGCAGTGCAGCGCGCGATTGCTGCCTCGAACTACGGCGTTCTGAAAGGAGTCCTCTGGCATCAGGGGGAAAGCAACAGCGGCACCCAGACTGCAGCGGACGCCTATGCAGGCCAGCTTCATGCGCTGGTGGACAACCTCCGCACTTCCCTCAACCACCCGACGCTCCCATTTGTCTGCGGCAAGTTTGTCCCGGACACTTGGCTCTATGAGGATGGATCTCCGGGCGCGTTCACCGGGCTGCCTTTCCGCGCCATCACGGAAGCCACCCTGATGGATCTGCCGAACCAACGGCCCTACACCTACTGCGCGGACAACAATGGTCTCAGGGCCCGACCCGATCAGCTCATTCATTTCGATGCCTACTCACAGCGGCTGCTCGGCCAGCGTTATGCGACCGGTATGATCGGGATTCAGACCGCATCAAACCACGTGCCGGTGGCCACGGCGCAAGGTGTTTCGATGGCCGAGGATGCGGCCAGATCCATCACGCTCGCCGGGACGGATACGGATGGCGATCCGCTTATCTTCAGCATCGTGACGCCGCCCACCTCCGGCATCTTGTCAGGAACACCTCCCAACCTCACCTACACGCCCGCAGCTGATTTCAACGGCGTGGACAGTTTTACCTTTATCGCGAGCGATGGGATTTCCAATTCAACCCCCGCTACGGTGTTGATCATGGTGACGCCCGTCAATGATGCCCCCGTCCTTGCGGCCATTCCACCCAAGCTTGCCAACGAAGGCGTCCTGCTGACCTTCACTGCCAGCGCCACCGATCGCGACCTCCCGGCCGATCCCCTGACCTACAGCTTGATCAGCTCACCCAACGGGGCCGCGATTGATGCAGTCACCGGCATTTTCACGTGGACGCCTTCTGCGGTGCAAAGTCCCGGCGACTATCCGTTCACAGTCCGGGTCAGTGATGGAAATCTCACTCATGACCAGACAGTGGAGGTGAGCGTGTCCGGTGTGGTGGGTGATCCGCTCGGGGACGAGGACGGAGATGGGATGGCCAATCTCATCGAATACGGCCTCGGAACCTCCCAGACCAGCCCGTCCTCTCTAACACGCCTTCCCGCTGCTTCGATGGACGAGGGCCATCTGACCGTGACCTACCTGCGCCCGATCGGAGGCACTCCGGGAGTGCTCTACGCCCTGCAAACCCAGGCCCAGCTATCCGGTTCGTGGGCCACGGCCGCTGCGGGAGTCGACTACACCGAGACCGTCGTTGATCAGGGAAATGGGACCGAGAAGGTCACAGCCCGCTTCATCAACGTTCCTCAACCAGCCAACCAATTTTTCGTGCGTTTGTCGGTCTCCATTCCATAAACCTAGAAACCGCGAATGAACGCGAATGAACGCCAATAAAATACTGAAAATGAATCAGTTATAAACCTCAAAACGCTCACCCTTATGGTGAGCAGCCCGTTTCACATAACTCATTGAAAATTCGCGTGTATTGGCGTTCATTCGCGGTTTCGTTTTCCTCTTAAATATAAAAACACCTAACAGCATGAATCACGTCCCCACATCGTGCCTCATCCGAATGCCTCGTCTGTCCGCGAAGTTCATCTGCCTTCTATCCCTCGCGCTGGGAATCGGCGGATTGCAGGCGGTGACCATCAATGCCGTTTACTTTGCACAGACCCATGTGCTCAAGGCCACCGATCCCTACTTTGGCATGGTGGGAAACCGGGAGGCGCTGATCAAGGTGCATGTCACCGATCCCGCTGCTCCGGCATCGCCTGCGGTCAGCGCCACGCTTTCCCTCAACAGTCAGACGCTCGTCGTGCCTCTAACAGGTCCGGCAACCCTGCCGACCTCCATCCCCGATGGTCTGGGCGTGGTCCAGCATTCATTTGCCAACACCTTCACCGCTTACATCCCCGCCGTGTGGATGAAAAAGGGACTGCAGGTGACGGTGAATGCGGGCACTGCCAGCACGACCATCGCCGACATGAAGGTCAGCGCGCCGACGAAAGTCATCATGACGATGACCGACGTGCAGTATTTCGCCAACACCACAGATAACTATCCAGCGAACACCTTCGCTGAGATCGAGGCGAAGTGGCCCGTGTCGGACCTGGAGGTGAGGCGGCTTGGCAACGTGGTTTTCCGCGAGCTGGTGATTCCTCCACGCGCCGATGTCAGTGCCCAGGCGGTCAGGGTCCGTTCGAAAGCCGAGTATCAGGCACAGACCGGCCTGAGCTTCGATGGCGAGCAAGCCGCAGCCCTTGAATGGAATGGCGCACTGAAACGGGCAGCCGGCACTTCGGGCCGCTGGAGTTTGTATTATCTGAATGTTTACAACGCCTTCGCAGGGGGGCAAGCCGGAGGTTTCGCCGGGGTGGGCAGCGGCACCTCGGTGGGCATCCTCCACCATGAACTCGGTCACGCCTTGTCTCTTCCTCACTGGGGCGACAGCGCCGCCTATCCATACAAGGGCGACATGCATGGCATCCAGGCGCCCACGAACTACAACGAGACCCACGCCGGTCCCGCCTGGGCTTTCGATCTCCGCACCAAGGCCTTCATTCCTCCCACCGTGCAGTCCAATAACGCTGGTGGAAAACCGGTGGGAACCTACAAGGCCGATCCGATGCAGGGCGGAGGCACCGGCTGGCAGGAACCTGCTTATCTGATGAACCATTTCTCCGACTACTCGGTGAACCAGATGCGCAGCTATCTGAACAGCCACGTCGTGGTCTGGAATGCCGCCCTCAACAGCTACGCGCAGTGGAATCAAACCACCGGCGACTACACCACCACCGTCAGCAACAACGGCGTCCAGTTTCCCACCCAGCGCGACGTGCAGGTCATCAGCATCCTCGCGTCGGTGTCCGGTGCGAAGCCCTCGATCAACATGGTCTATCCACCGATCGGGCCGTACACTGCCGGGTTGATCCGTCGCTTTGATCCCACCGTGGCGGCGGACCGCACGGCAGCGCAGTCGATCTTCAGTCCAGCCAGCGGCTCCGACTACTGCGTCCGAGTGGTGCAGGGCGGGGTGACGAAGACCTTCATGCTTGCGGCATCGTCTCTAACCTCTCCAGCACTCACCGACGCAGCGAGTCTGGAAACGGAAGCGATCAATCTTCCTGCCGCCGATGGTGCGGTCACCAGAATCGAACTGCTATCGACTCCGAACGCGGAGGACGTCGGCCTGCCCGCCAATCCCGCAGTGCTTTATACCTGGGCACCGCTGATGCCGGCGACGGCCACCTTTGACACTCCGCCCGCGGCCTTTGGCTCCTCCGCCATCACCATGACTGCACAGCCCGGCGAAGTGGAGTTCGGCCAGACCGGCGGCACGATCGAATACCAGTTCACTGAAACGACCGGCAACCCGGGGGCCACTTCCAGTGCTTGGCAGACCTCGCGATCCTATACCGACACCGGCCTTCAACCCGGAACCTCCTACAGCTACAGCGTCTCCATGCGGGCGGGCGCTCTTTCCTCCGCCACCTCCGCGCCTAGATCCGCCTTGACCAAAGGGGCCACGCTGCCCGGAACCATCACGGTCGATTCCTCGAAGGCATTCAGTGTGGCCAGCGGAAACGGCTACAAGGCTGTCACCAATCTCGGAACCTTCAACGCCGCCGGGGCTGACAAGCTGGTGGTCGTCGTCTCTCTCGAGAACTCGAACAATGATCCCGCGATGATCTTCGGAGTCCGCTACAACGGCGTCCAGATGATCGAAGCCGTCCAACAAACCGGCGGCAACAGGGACGGTGCCCTCGCCATCTACTACCTCGACAACCCCGGAGCGGTCGGCACAGGCATCAGCGTCTCCGGCTACAACCCCAATGGCGGTCTCGGCACCGCCTATGCGCTTTCCGGCACTTTAGCTGGCTTCGGTGCCTCTAACAGCCGGACGGGCACTACGACGACCTCGGTGCCTCTCACCACCTCCGCCAGCAATTCCCTGGTCATCGCGGGATTGCAGAACTCGGGCAATCCCAACAGCGCGGGGACACCTACGGCCCCGTCCCCGCTGACCCAGTCCCACAGCGCGAACTGGGGCAGCCAATGGGGCAGCATCGCCACCGGTCACATGCAGGTGGCCACCCCCGGAGCTGTGACGCCGACCTTTTCCACCAGCACCGGCAGCAGCTATACGCTCAATGTTGCCGCCGTCGAGTTCATCGCCGTGACCAGCCCGACCACCGTCTGGACGCAGACCGCAGGCGGCGCGCAGAGCTGGACCACCGCCTCGAACTGGATCACCAACACCGTGCCTGTCACGATCGCTGGAGATACGGCGGAGTTCAGCACCGTGGATCTCGCGGCCGATACCACCCTGACCCTCGCGGCCAACCGCACGGCGGAAACCTGGAGATTCGGCGATCTCAGCGGCACGCAGAACTGGATCATCAATGCCGGAAACACCCTCACGTTGGCCGGCACTTCTCCAACCATCGAGGTAGTCAACAACAGCCTCACGCTCAACAACACCGTGGCCGGGACGGCGGGTCTCAGGAAATCCGGAGCGGGCACCCTCGTTCTAACAGGAAGCAACAGCTACACCGGTGGCACGGTTCTCGAAGCAGGCACGCTCGCCGTGAACCAGGCCAATGCCATCAGCACCGGCTCGCTCACCCTCGGCGGTTCCAGCAATCCGATCCTGCGCAACGACAGCGCCGCCGCCATCACCCTGTCCAACAACCCGATGGTCTGGGCCGGAAACTTCCGCCACACCGGCAGCGGGCTCGACTTTGGAACCGGCAGCGTTTCTGTCACCGCGAACGCCACCCAGGACATCGTCGGTGGCACCCTCACGGTCGGTGGCGTGGTCAGTGGCACGTTTGGCCTCAACAAGCAGGGCACTGGAACGCTTGTGCTCAACGGTCTCAGCACCTTCACCGGCTCGACCAATCTCAGGCAAGGCACGCTCCAGATCAACTCCCTCAGGAACTACGGCGCGGCGAGTTCGCTCGGCGCACCGACCTCGGGAAACATCGCCATCGCCACCACCAATTCCAGCACGCTCAACTACACCGGCTCCGGAGATTCCACCAATCGCCCCATCCAGGTCGGTCCCACCGGATCCGCCGGAGTCACGGCCACCCTCGCCAACAACGGCAGCGGGCCGCTCATCTTCACGGCCGCTGCCTTCAACACGCCCGTCGGCATCACCACTGGCAGCGCAGGCCGCAGCCTCGCGCTATCAGGAAGCTTCGGCACCACCACCACGCCGAACGAGGTCCTGGGCGTCATCGCCGACAACACCCTCAACGGTGCCACCGCCCCCGCCAACCAGGTCAGCCTCGTGAAAAGCGGCGCGGGCACCTGGCGACTCACTGCCTCCAACACCTACTCCGGAAACACCACCATCTCTTCCGGTATCCTGTTGCTGGGATCCAATGTCATCCCCACCTCGCCACTCATCTCGATCGGCAACGGTGCGATCCTTCAAAGTACCGGCCTGTTCACTCTCGCGGCCAACCAGTCGCTCACCGGAACCGCTGCCACCGGCTTTGTCACCACTCCCAGTAACAACGGACTGGCCACCACCAGCGGCACCACCCTCAGCTCATCTGGCACACTCACGTTCACCCGCCTCAACATCCTCGGCAGCGGCAACCAGATCACCAGCGGCGACCTCCAGTCGGGCGGAGCCGGTTCCCTCCAGCGCGGACTTGTCGTGGGAAACAACGGCACCGGCCTTCTGTCGATCACCGGCGGCAGCCTGACCTCCAACGGCGGCTCCACCAATCCCGACGTGCTTGGGTCGGTCGCCAGCATCGGGGACGGCACACTGGTCATCAACGGCGGGTCTTACGTCAACACCGCAGGCAACGGAGTGCTCAATCTCGGCAACGGCCAGGCAAGCGGGACCTTCACCGTGACCTCCGGCTCCGCGACCCTCCACACCCTGAGATACCAGGCCGGCACGACCGGCACCGAGACCAGCGCCATCGTCAACCTGGACGGCGGCACGTTGACCGTCTCTAACCTCACCGTCACCTCCGGTCTAACAAGGGAGTTCAATTTCAATGGCGGCCAGTTCATCGCCGGAGCCAGCGTTCCTGCTTTCTCCGGCCTGACCCTCAACGTGAAGAACGGTGGTGCCCGGATCAACACCAACGGTTTTGCCCTCACCCTCAGCGATGCCCTCGTGAACTTCGGCGGCACCAGCACTGGTGGCCTGACCAAGAGCGGGGCAGGGACACTGACCCTCAGTGGAGCCAACTCCTATGCGGGTAGTACCATCCTCAGCGCCGGAATCCTCAGCCTCGGCGCGGGAAATGTCCTGCCTGGCTCGCCGGTCGCGATTGGCAGCGCGACCCTCAACGCAGCCACCTTCAGCGACACCACCGGCACGCTCGACGTCACCGGCAGCGCCGTCATCAATCTCGGCACCGGTGCGGCCCTCGCCTTCGCCGATAGCCGTGCGATCGACTGGACAGGGGGCATTCTCACTCTAACAGGCACCTTCGTTTCCGGATCGTCCCTCCGCTTCGGCACCACCAGCAGCGGCCTCACTCCAGCCCAGCTCGCCCTCATTTCGAAACCCGGAGGTGGCGCGGTCGCGCTGAACTCAACTGGCTATCTCATCGACGTTCCAGTGAGCGGCTATGCCACCTGGGCCTCGGCCAATGCCGCCAGCACCTCGCCCATCCAGGACCAGGATGGCGATGGGGTGAGCAACGCTCTGGAATACGTGCTCGGCGGCTCCGCCCTCACCAAGGATCTAGCAAAACTCCCGACCGCATCCATTTCCGGTCCCAATCTGATCTTCACCTTCAAGCGTGCCCGCAGCTCGATCGATACCTTCACCTCGGTGACCATCCAGACCGGGATCACTCCCTCCGTCTGGCCCGGCAGCTACACGGTTGGAACGGATACCGCGACCTCTTCTCCAGGCGTGACGGTGAACCCCAATGTTCCCCTCGGTTTCGACTCCGTCACCCTCAGCATTCCCCGATCACCGGACCCGAGAAAGTTCGTGCGCTTGAAAGTGACCCTGCCGCCGTGAATCCGGTTTCGGCGATCACGGTCCGACCGACGATGGCTGCACCACCGACTTCCACGAGTTTCCCAGAGTGATCTCGCCGAACTTGAACGGAGTCTGTCTCGCCTGAAGCGCAATCACATCGAGTGGCACGGTGATCTTTGCGAGCTGCCGTTTGCTGACCAGGTTCCACACCTCCGGCTCTTCTGAGGGGATCGGCCTGTCGAGATCATAGCCTGCGACTGAAACCTTGTTGCCCAGCCGTGGGTTGAATTCGAACTTCGCCACCATGTAGTAGGGGCCGTTTCCTGTGGCGGGTTGATCGGATCGCTCCCAACCTCCCGGCTCGCGCACCACCCAGCGATTGAAGCCACTCAGCGCGACCCCCAGTAGGGTGCTCGGGTCCTTGGAGCTTCGGAAGAAAAACGTCGCCTCACTCAACTTTCCATTCTTGTCGCGCTGGGTGGGCTCCATGCGGTGGAGCGAGAGGCCGAGGTAAACGGTCTGAGCATGGGAGGGAAGGATCGGTTGAGCCAGCGACCGACGTGCCTCGCCCCAGCCGAGAATCATCGAAAGCCCATCCTGTCGATCAAGCTTCGTAAGGGGTTCCAGACTGGCGAAATGAAGCTCACCTTTCTTGCTTCCATTCGTCGATTGTCTCCAGGCACCGGACCAACCGGTGCCGCGTGCGAACGGCTTTTCCACGTTCAGATCAGCGGGAAATGAGTCGCGCGCCAGAACCTTCGGAGCCGCGTCCTTTGCCGCGCGGTCGGCCCGGGTGGAGTAGTCACGGACCCAGTTCCGCGTCGAGGCATCCACCCTCTGAGGGGCTCCGTTGCTCGCGACGATCATGGTTTCTCCGACTCCAAGGAAACTCGTGTTCTCCTGCTCCTTGCCCGAGGTGTCGGCCACCTCGACCTCACCATCGAGCACGTGCACTTCCGAGACTCCGCTGGATTCCACCGCCACACCGAACTCGGTGCCAAGATCGATCACGGTGGAGGTCGGGGTTTGCAGGCTGAAGCTGTAGGCTCCGTCCTCACAGCGGACGGTGGCATTGCCCTGATGCAGGCGTGCCAGCTTGGAGCTGATCAGTTCCAGTCTCGCGGGGCCTTGCAGGGCGAGTTTCGCACCGCCGTCGAATTCGATCAGTGCCACGCCGGACTCCAGCTCGATCATGCCGGCCGTTAGACGCTTCTCCACCGGCAGTACGGAGTTCGATTTCCAGCGGCACTCGCGGCTGTCGGCGATCGTGGCGATTTCCTCAAGTACGATGGAACCCGTCGTGGTGTCTGAAGGCTGACGTTTCGCGACGCCCCAGATCCCCAAGCCTAACAGAAGCATGGCTGCTGCGGCGATTGCGCCCCGCATCCATCCCCGGTCCAGCGGAGCAGGGGACTCGCGGATTTGAGACGCCTGATCGTTGAGGGCGGCATCGAGGCGGGCTGCACGCAGGTATCGGGCGCGGTTTTCGGGGGAGGTGAGCAGTTCCTGTTGGAGTTGCTCGAATTCATCGGGCTCCATCTGGCCGAGCAGACAGCGATGCAGACGCTCCACATCCACTGGTTCGGGGCGGTCGTGGCCTTGTGGGTCGGAGCTCATTGCGGTCGTGAGTGGGGATCGGGAGCGCGGAGGGAAAGTTTCCTCACGGCGTAAAGTTCGGACTCGATGCAGGACTGAAGCTTGGCCCGCAGCCTGCCGAGCAGCTTGTAGAGGCTGTTGACACTGCGGGTGGAGTGACCGGCCAGTTCCTTGACCCTGCCATTGCCGGCGTACGGCGCGAGAAGCAGTTCCTGATGCGCGGGGGAAAGTTTCCGGAAACAGGTCTTGAGCGCAGACCGCTCCAGGACCAGATCCTCCTCCTCGATCTCGGCGGCTTCGTCGGCCAGCAGGGCGAGCAGCTCTTCACTGAACACCAGGCGGTCTCGCGCATAGTTCCGTCGCGCACGCAGCGCCTCGAAGCGCACCACGACCTTGGCCCAGGGCAGGAAATTCTCATCGGCATCGAGCTGCTCCAGCTTCCGCCACATCACCAGGCTGGCCTCCTGGATCACTTCATCGACCGCGTCCCAGGTCGGCACGATCGCCCTCGCGTAGGCCCGCAGCGATTGCTCATGATGCACGAACAGGCGGAGAAACCGTCCGTCCTCTCCATCGTGGTTCTTGCTTGCTGCCGGTCTGCTTTCCATGGTCTCCGTTGTGCTACTTCCCCGTGCGTCGAATCCTGCCACGCAAATGGCCGCAGGACGAGAAAATGCGTGGTTTGGGATGGGATGAGCGACGAACGGAGGCCGCCTGCGGGACCAGCCGCTGAATCCTCAGGACCAAGGTCTCATAAGGCTTGAGGCCTGCGTTCCGCCCCCCCCGCAATTCCCAGCTCCCCGATTCCAGCTTGGCTTACCAGAGTGATGGACTTACTGATTCCGTGATGAAGGTTGACGTCAATCTCAGGAGTACCGAGTTGTCTTGGCGCATACTCACCTACCAGTCGGCGAGTATCTCCTAAACTCGACCGTTCGTTCAACCATACTCGTCGATCAAATGAGAATCTTCGCGATCATTGTTGCTGGAGCACTGCTGGCTTCATGTGCTCCTATTCCCCACTGGGCGACCTATGCTCCGCCTTATAGTGGCGTGGTTCGAAACCGTCGTTCTGAACCGGTAGAAGGGGCGATCGTGACCTATCGTTACCGCAACGCGCTGGTGATTGATCGATGCGCCAGCAGAAGTGACGGCACCTTCGAGCTGAGGCCGTTGAGACAGTTCCACTATCTGGTGTGTTTAGGATCACCTGGAGTCGCGCCTTTTCCGATCGGTCTCATGTATTCATCCTCATCCCCAAACAGCATTACGGTTTCGGCCGGTGGTAAAGACCACATCTACTGGATTGGATCGAAGATGCATTACACTGCGCTCGCCGAGTCTTCGTCAACCACAGCAGAGCCTTTTC
>JAIYDT010000456.1 GCA_027487355.1 Verrucomicrobiaceae bacterium | reverse complement strand
GATCTCGGCATCGACGCGGGCGAGGTCTTCCGGGGTTCCGCCGCCGTAGAGATCGAGTGTGAGGTCGGTCAGGCCTCGACGATGCGCTTCGGCGAGGGCTCGGATGGCGGTGAAGGGATCCTTGTCATCGTTCATTCGACCGACCCACAGCAGGCGGTTGAATGTTTCATAGGAGGACTTCACGTCAAAGGCGGCGGTGTCGATGCCGCAGTGGATCACGCTGGCGTGGGAGACCGGCCAGTTCTTGGAGGCCGTGAAATCCCGCATGAAGGCACTGCAGAAATAGATGCGGCTGAAGCGGATGGCCTCCCAGGTGCGGGTGGGAGTCGTGCGGCTGATGAGATTCCTGATTCCGGTCAGGGTGAGGAGTTTCCTGGCGACACTGCGGGCGCTGGAGCCTGGTCCATTCCACCACGACAGCCACACGTCGGCCCGCAGGCTGCGGGCGATCCAGTGATCCGAGATATCATAGACCAGTGGCAGACCGGTTTCCTCCAGTCTCAGAAGCAGGGACTTTGAAATGCCGCCCATGTTCCAGACGTGGATCAGGTCCGGACGGACGGCCGCGATTTCCTGGGAAAGGGTGGTGTGATTGTGGAGTTCCAGGTCCCTGAGACGGTGGATCGGCAGCCACGGATGGCCGTACATGCCATGGATCTTCAGTTTCCTCGTGACCGAGACGTCCCCTGAAGAGTCACGACCGCCGACCACGTGATCCGAGGTGAGCACGTGGATCTCGTGCCCGAATTCGCGCAGCCGTTCGCACAGATCGCGGCAACGGATTTCGTAACCGCCGATCTCGTGCGGGGGATACAGGTTGGTGATGACGAGGATTTTCAAGTCCAGGAGAACGGGTTAGGCTTTATCGCGGTTGTAGTGTTTCCATCCGGCGTGGTGTCCGGCACGGCGGCCCAGGCGCTGGTAAAGCCTGACCGCTGCTGCATGTGGTATGCCGAAAATGCGTCCATTTTTCACGCACCAACGGGCATCGCGGAGGGTGTCTCTCAGCCAGCCAAGCGCAACAAAGTTGTGAAAATTGACGTGAGCCGGAATCGTGCTGCTGGTGGCGGCCATGGCCTTGGCATCCCCGAAGGCGCGCTTGAACGATTGCTTCAGGGTGTAGTTGTGCGAGTGCATCGCGATGGACTTCTCGGCAAAGACGAGATTGTAGCCCTTGGATTTCAGGCGACGGGTCCACTCATCGTCCTCGGCATACTGGAGATCCTCGCGGAACGGCTCCTTTTCGAGAACCGAGCGGTGGGTGATGCTGCCGACCATGCTGAAGAAGTGATCCCAGTCCTTGGACTCACGCTCGGGTCCGAAGCAGCGGTCGTAGTCATGCGCGAAAACGGCCTGGCAGTCGGGGCGGGGGATCTGTTGGCAGAATCCGGCTCCGAAGTTCGGGACGCTGACACAGGCTGCGAGCAATTCTTTCAACCAGTCGCGGCCGACCGGGGTAGCATCGGCGTTGAGATAAATGATCCAGTCGTGCGAGGCCTCGCGGGCTCCGCGGTTCATCACGACACCCGGGACGTACTCATGCGGCTGGATCTGGATCAGCTTGGCGGGTTTCGCGGCCTGGATCTGCTCGACCGAGCCATCGGTGGAGCCCGAGTCGATGGCAATCAACTCGATCTCACCGTCGAAGTCCTGATCGGCGAGGGCGCGCAGGGTGCCGCCGACGGCCCAGCCTTCGTCTTTGCAGCGCATGACGACGGACACAGCGTTGGGAAGTGCGGGAGTGGACATGGGATTCAGGGATGTCTGGCCTCGGCGGCCTGATAGATCTGTTCGAGTTGGGCGGAGACGGCTTTCCAGGTGTAGTGGGAATGGGTTTTTCGAAGGCCTTCGGTGGCCAGGGCGGGGCCGAGGCCGGTCTCGGTCGCTAGTCGCAGCATCGCGGCTGCGAGTGCCTCCACGTTGCCGCTTGGAAATCGCAGGCCGTCGGACTCATGGGCGACCAGTCGCTGAAGTCCGCCGACATCGGAGACGATGACCGGCAGGCCAGCCGCCCAGGCTTCGAGCACGACGATGCCAAAGGGTTCATGCCGCGAGGGCAGGACGAAGCAATCGAGCGCGGAGAGCAGATCGCGATGGGTTTCCGACTCGGCGACCACGGCGGGGATCAGGGAAACCCGGTCGGCGATCCCACGTTCGGCGATGCGGTTGACGATGGATTCCTTGTAAGATTGATCGGTGCAGGGACCGCCTAACAGAAGGCGCAGCGAACGACCCGGAAGTCGCGCAGCGAGGTCGGCGAAGGCATCGACGAGCAGGAGCTGGTTTTTCTGGGGATCAATGCGGCTGAGACATCCGAAGGCAAGGTCGTCCGGTCCCCAGCCAAGCGAGGCGCGGCCCGCATCGCGCTTGCCATTTTCGAAAGCTTCCGGGGTGACTCCGTTCGGCAGATGATGCACCCGATCATGCGGCAGGTGCTTGAGGGCGCTTTCATACTCCGAGTGCCCCACGCACAGAACCGCATCCGCTTCATTCAAGAGGGCGCGGGAGCGGAACAGGGCACCGAAGGGACGGCCCCATTCAAAGTGCCCTTGCTGGGCCTGGACGATGGAGGCGGCTTCGGCTTCCGGCACGTCGAAGATGTTTCCGTGGAGGGTCACGACGAAGGGCTTTTTCCTCAGCCGGGCGGCGGTGAAGACCGATCCGCCCATGCGTTTCAAGACGTGGGCGTGATAGATGCGCACATCCTTGGCAGCCAGCAGGTGGCCGAAGAGATCGAGCGAGAGCAGATTGCCGCCCTTCTTGTCGAGGGCGTGGATTTCCTCCGGGGACAGGCCGAGGAATGGATAGCAATAGCGGTAACGGCGGATGGGAATGTTCCGCCAGAGCTCGGATGGCGTGCCACAGAGGGCGCGGGAGGTATGGATCTCGGGACGCAGACCTGCACGTTGCTGTTCCTCGCAGAGATGAAATACGACGCTTTCCGTACCTCCCCATTCGTCGATGGCGAAGCGTCGCGGGACATGGAGGATGCGGTCGGGTTTCATGCGCGGGAGGCGTCGAGCATCACGGGAAAGATGTCGGTCAAGGCCCTGACCGGCCGGGTCTTGCAGTTGGACAGCCAGGCGGCAGCGCTGTCCGGATGCTCGGGCGCGTAGCCATGCATCGCGGTGACCTTGCGTTGGTTCAGGAACGAAGGGACGAACAACGAACCGGACGGCAGCAGGTAGAAGAGCTCGCCATATTTCCGATCCGGAAACAGGCAGCCATAGCCGGAGAGTCGTTCGTCACTGAGGATTTCTCCGTCCGGCTGTGCGGCCAGCCAGGCAGTGGCGGTTTCTCGCGCGTCCTCATGGTGGAACCAGAAGCGGGCCATGGTCGAGTCCCAGACCGCCGTGTAGTCGCGACCGAACTTCAGTCCGAGCTTTTCCCAGCGCGGAAGGAGATCCGAGCAGGTGGTGGTGTCCGCCATGCCGTGGTCGGAAAACAGGTGCAGCCTCACCTCGCGATAGTGGCGGGAGGCGGTGTCCGCCAACATCCGAAGTTCGCGGGAAAACGATTGAAAGGCTTCCTCGACGGCGGGGTGGTTGACGCCGTGTTTGTGCATCATGGCATCGAGGCGTGAGGTGAAGAGATAGATCAGTTCGACGTCGCCCTTTTCGATCGCGGCCTTGGCCTGGGCGATGTTTTCAGCATCGGAGCGACGCCAGTCCGAGCGCAGCCAGGGCTTCCCGGACTCCTGCCAGTGTTGAAAAATCGTGCGCTGTCCGCCGTTGATGCCGCCGGGTTCGTAGATGTCGCGCTTCTCGGTGTAGTCGAGATAGGGGAGCTTCGAGAACGGCACGCTGTAGAGCTGGAAGTAGCCGGTGTAGCCCATTTTTCCGGCGACGTATTTGGAGACCTTGTTGCGAACCCGATGGTGGCCGGCGATGAGTTCGGGAAGAAAGCCGAGGGCTTTGAACTGGCTGAAGGGCGAGGCCCCCTTTTCGGCTTTCACGAAGAACGAGAAGTGACCGTGGTCCGAGGGGATGGCGCCTGTTAGAATCGTGGGGTCGCAGGTCGCGGAGTAGCCCAGCAGGGTCTCGCAACGGTTGCGCACTGGAAGAAGATCGGTGGCGAAGCCCTGTCGGCCGGAGATTTCCCAGCCGAGCGCATCCGCGAAGATGAAGAGATCGATGCGGGCTTTCATGCGGACGGCCTGGTGGAGAGCTCCCGGATCCTCTCGATGAGTTCGAGCGGTGAAAACGGCTTGCCCAGCACGACGACGGCACCGGCCTGGAGGAGTTCCTGTTCGAGAGTCGGATTGGCGCGGCCGGTGACGAAGATCACCGGCACCTGGGCACAACCCGGAATCTGCTGCAGCGTCTTCATCACCTCAATGCCAGGCAGATCGGGGAGTGCGAAATCCAGCACGACCACGTCAGGTGGCGAGGCGGCGGCGGCTTCGAGCGTGCCCTTTCCGGTGGCGAAGAAGGTCCCTTCGATGCCATTGCGGCGGAAATGCATCTGGTAAAGGCGGGACGTGATGACGTCGTCTTCCGCCACAAGGACACGGATCATGGTGGGATATCGAGGGTGAGTAGGGTGCAGTCGTCCTCGAGCGAGTCGCCGGCTGAAGCCGTGATGCGGGACATGAGTTCTTCCCAGAGCCGCTCCGGAGCATGATGGCGGTGGGAATCCGCCAGATCGAGGAAATGTTGCCAGCCGTCCTGGGTGCCATCGCTCCGATCCCACTCATAACATCCGTCGGTGAGGAAAATCATGCGTGTGGGTTCGGAGACATTGAAGATCTCGCTGCGATAGGTGCTGTCTGGAATGATGCCGATCGGAGGCCCTGACGGTTCCAACAGCACTCGACGATCCCCTGCATACATCAGTGTCCGGCAATGTCCGGCGCTGCAAAAATCGAGGCTGCGGGCCGACACATCATAGCGCGCGATCGCGCAGGTGATGAACATGGTGAAGTCCCCGAGTTGTCGGCAGAGGTGGTTGTTGAGGCGTTGGACCAGCTTTGCCGATGAGGAAACATCCAGCGAAAGCTCAAACGAGGAGCGGAAGATGCTGGCCAGAAGGGCGGCGGAGACTCCCTTTCCCATCACGTCGATGATGGCGGCCACCAGGTTTCCATTTGAATCGGTGGTGGCGAGGGCGTAGTCCCCGGCCACCTGGAGTGAACTCTGATGATCGATCCGGATCTTCCAATGGTTTGAAGCCGGAGCAGGAAGGATCGGAAGCAGGGCCTTCTGGATTTCCACGGCGACCTTCAACTCTCCGAGTTTGTTCTGGGACTGATCCCGCAGTTGACCGAGGTGGCTGTTGGCGCAGGCAATTCCGCAGAGATCGGAAAGGGTCCGCAAGGTGCCGATGGAACCCGAATTGAGCGTTCGATCCTCGGACTTTCTCAGCGCGACCAGGCTGCCGAAATGGAGGTCGTGAGCCCGAACCGGCATGACACAGCCGGAGCTGGCACGGTTGAGGAGCTTGGGATCGACGCCTTGTGAGACGAGATCCTCCGGTTTGAACCAGACGAACTCCTCGCTCATCGACGCCAGCATCGACAATGAGCGATTGGTTTCATCGACGTGGAGATACCAGGGCTCCTTTTGAAGGAGGCGGTGGACGGTCGCCGGGATCTGGTTGCCTGCCAGGAGGAACACGCGGTGGAAAGGATGAAGTCGGATGAAATCCGCAAGCGCGCCATTGATGAAGGTCGCAAGGTCAGCGCTGCCGTGAAAGCTCTGTGCGAGCCGGTAGAAGAGGGAGAGGCTTTCGTAGCAGGTGGAGAGTTCCTCGAGCGCTTGATCCATGTCCGGGTCGGGTCGCTGGACCCGTCCGAGGCCTGGATGGTGTTTCACCACTTCGAGTCGGAATCCGCAGGGGCCGCGGAAAGGCCGCAGCTCGTCCGCGAAGTGATCGAGGAGAAAGAGTCCGCGTCCGGATTCGGCGAGCGGATCTTCGGGTAGCTGGGGATTGCTCAGGCGACCGGGATCCGGTCCGGGCCCGGGATCCTCACAGGCAAGCCGGACCGCGTTCTCCTCCAGACACCACTCGACGAGGATTTCCTCCTCGATCCTGCTGCCTGCACCGTGGTAAATCGCGTTGAAGACAAGCTCATTGAAGGTCAGGGCCCAGCCGCGAATCTGGGTTTCATCCGAGAGCCTCTGGGAAAGGTCCCCAAGAAATCTCTCGCGCAGAGGCCCGACCAGCATGGGGTCGGCCTGGATGCGAAAGCGGACCAAGTCCAGTGGAGGAGAGACACTCATGAATCGAAGCTGTCAGGTGTGAGTCGGTTGACATAGTCGAGCAGAATGGGCCGGACACCCTCCTGGAATCCTGCTTGATGGACTGCATGCACAGCTTCCTCTTCGTCTTCAGGGCTGTGGCAGCCGTGACAATCGGCATAGGAAAACACCCCGATCGGTGCCTGCCCGATCAATTCCCTCCAGTCGGCTGAGAGCGATTCCAGCTGAGCACGTGTGCGTGGAAGCACTCCGAACAAGCGCATGTTTCCGCGCCAGACCTGGGGCAGCCAGGACACTCGGGTCGAAAGATCCTGAACCGCTCCGCCGGGAAGCTTTCGACCATCGTGGGTTTCCAGGAAGTCCGGAGTTCGGCCGGCACCTCCCAGACGCCCGGCCAGCCTCCATGCGAGCCAGCGTTCGCCAAGCGATGGCTTGGTTCTCGCACGTTGAACCGAAAGGGAGCCGGAAACGTGAGGTTCCAAAGGGCCGATTCGAACCCGGTGGCGCAGATTGTAAAGGATGCCGCCATCCAGGAGGCAGTCATCGAGGCCTGTGACCGCTCCCAGGTAGGTGCTCGGTGCGACATGCGAGCGCACGACCAGGCTGGCACCCGCGAGCAGTGAGCCATTCCCAATGACTGCATGAGGACCGATCTCACATCCCGGACCGATCAGGACATGGTCTCCGATGAAATAGGGTGGATGCAAGGTCGCCTCCGGGTGGATCTGGCAGGAGATTCCAACGCAGAGAAGATCGCCTTCCGCGCCACCTGGAAGACCGTCCAGCCAGGCCTTTTCCAGTGCGGCGGCATGGCTGATCAAGCCCCAGCCATCGGTTGGCTCCTCGGCCAGTTCGGGGTGCAGGGGCAGGCGGTCGGCCCGAAGGGCATTGGCCGGAAACTCACTCTCGGAGGCATGTTGGACCACCTCCCGTTCAATCGGCCAGAGGGTTGCAGTCCTCGCTGCCTTCTCCACTTCCCGTGGTCGGTCGGACGTGTGGATGCGGATCCGTTTGAAGCCCGCGTTGACGGCGTGATCGAACCAATGGTAGAGCAGGGATTGATCTCCGATCTGCCACAAGGCGAAAGGGAGGTGGTGGCGACGGACGGTGTCCAGCTTGGACCAATCGGGCAGGGTGAGTTCCAGCGTGTCGGGGATCGGATCCATGATCGAAATGCAGCTCAGTAGGCACCTTTGCCGAACAGAACGGCCGGAACGGTTTTCACCAGGATGACGAGATCCAGCCAGGGAGTGGAAGACCGGATGTATTGGAGGTCGAGACGGACCTGACCTTCGAAGTCGATGTCCGAGCGTCCGCCGATCTGCCACAGGCAGGTGATGCCGGGCTTCACGCGCAGGCGTCGAAGGTGGAAGGCCTTGTACTCGGAGACCTCCCTTGGCACCGGCGGGCGCGGTCCCACGAGCGACATTTCCCCGCAAAGCACGTTGAAGAACTGCGGGAACTCATCGACGGAAAGCTTGCGGATCCAGCGTCCGACGCGGGTGATCCGGGGGTCGTGCTTCATCTTGAAGGTGACCCCGCTGGCACCATGCTCATTGGTGGAGAGCAACTGGTCTTTGAGCTTGTCCGCATTCACCACCATCGAGCGGAATTTCCACATGCCGAAAGGTCGGCCGCCGAGTCCCACGCGGGTTTGCTTGAAGAAAACCGGGCCTCGATCCTCCAGCTTGATCAAGAAAGCCGTCAGGGCGAAGATCGGCGAGAATCCCAATAGGGCACAGGTTGACCCGGCGATGTCGATTCCCCGCCTGACCCCACGTAAAGCCGTGATGGTCAGATTCCACAGCCGCATTTTGAATTTGGTACGGCGTTCCCAACGGGCGAGTGTCCCATCCTCAATGGAGCGGGCCCAGTGGATGGCCGGGTCTTGGTGCATTCTTGCTGGATCGGTGGTTTGAGTTGAAAGCCTTGCTGTTAAAGTATTTGTTTGCCTCTGGGAAGTAAATAACCTTAATGCTCTTAAAAATTCCCCATAGCTAAACTTCATGTTCTCCAAGAAAGATGCTTTATTGCCAGACCTCGTCATTTCGATAGACCAAGCGGTGCTGGATCGGACTGTTTCCGGAGAGTTTCGCCAGTTCGCGGTGGAAGCCCTCGAGGAATGTTCTGGAACGGTGTCCGTGGATTGCAGCCTGGTGTCGTTCATCGACAGCTCCGGTGTGGGAGCCTTGCTGCATCTCAACAACCTGCTCCCGGAGGAGCGGCGTCCGGTGGTGCTTCAAGGGGTCTC
>JAIYDT010000272.1 GCA_027487355.1 Verrucomicrobiaceae bacterium | reverse complement strand
TAAACAACCTGTCGTATTTAGGGGGTATTGAACAACCGGTGGCTGATTCGGGGCAAAGGCAACCCGGAGTTACGGAGTTTGACGACCTTGGTCATGATGCAGATTTTAGATCCGTCATGCTGGCAAGCCAAGCTGGATCTCAGTGGTTGGGAAGGTTGGAAGTGCTCGGATTTCGGTTTCAGGTTTTCAGATTCAAGTTTCAAGGGTTCACGAGAGGGGTCTGCCCTTTACCATTTCTTCCCACTGATGGATTTGTAGGCGCCAGACGACTGGCCGTATTGGCCTTTGACGCTGGTTTTCACGCCGTCGAAAACGAATTTCAGGCCAGCGGGGCCGGTGTAGGCTTCCTGGCGGTCGCTGATGGCGTCGGCGAGGGTCTGGGCCAAGGCGGGGAGGGTATCATTGAACCCATTCAGCAGGGTCCAGTGGTCGGTGAGGGAGGCGATGGAAATCCGGTCATCCTGCGGGGCGAATCCGGCCAGCCCATCCAGCCGGGAGATGTAGCGCTTCAGATGCGCGGCGATCTCGACATAACTCCGCTCCCCGCGACTGCGCTCCTTCTTGTCCGGCACCGGATCGGTCACCTTGCCCTTGGGTGGGGAAATCCCGCGAACCTTGTCCGCCAGGTCCTTGACCGCATCGTAGCGCTTGGCCCAGGCGGTGTTGCTTTTCACGTAGGCCAGGGATTGCGTCACCAGCGGCCCGATGAGTTTCAACAGCGCGGCGCGGTCGGATGTCTGGTCCTGATAGGGCGGGCGGGCCTCGTCGACGGCCGTGTTCGCCGCCTTCGCGGCCCCGACCGCCGCATTCAACGCGGCGAGGGAGAACCGGGCGTCGGCCGGTGCGTAGGGTGGAGTCATGGCGGCAACCGCCGCGCTGAGTTCATCCGCGCGTTGCGCGCGGTCCGAGAAGGATTGTTCGCTGGCCATGGCAATGGGTGGTTGGGATCAGTGAATCAGGAGGCAAACCAGCCCCGCAAACCGTCACGAGACCGCTTTTGCCTTATTCGACGATGCGTCTGCCAAATCGGCGGGGCCGTGGCAAGAGAAAACGGGGTGATTCGAGAGGTTGAAGGGCCTTTGTGAGAGGTTGAAGGGCCTTTGTGAGAGGTTGAAGGGCCTTTGTGAGAGGTTGAAGAGCCTTTGTGAGAAGCTGAAGGGCCTTTGTGAGAAGTTGAAGGACCTTTGTGAGAAGTTGAAGAGCCTTTGTGAAGGACTGATGCGCCTTATTTAGAAAGTGAATAATCCTTCTCGAAGAGTGAAAGAGCCTTTTCAACGAGCAAAAGGGATCAGGGAAGGCGCTTGAACCTATTGATCGCGCCGCAATTTGATCCCGAATCAAAGCCGACGGGCTCCGCAGATCCAACACAAGCACCTGACGGGCTTCTTCCGCGTGCCGATGGTAAATGGCGTAGGGAAAACCGGATGCGAGCGACAGGAGGAATCCGAAAAGGGAATCTCACGCAACGGCGCAACGACGCGACGAATCAGAGCCAGGGTCCAACCCTTCTTCCTCGTTGCGGCGTTGCGGCGTTGCGTGAACCGAATGATTTGCCAAAGCATTCCCGGCTGTCTGGCTTGGTTTCGGAGGAACCGGGGTGGGGACACGTTTGACCCGACTTCGCCGTCCATCGCCGAAGACACCACAGGAATGTGGTGACTCCAAAAACCAAAAACGGCCCGCCTTTTTGGGGCGGGCCGTTGGGGAGACTGCTTGAAGCGGAAGATTACTTCGCGGCTTCGATGACGGCTTCCTTGGTGATGCCGAGCTTCTTGAAGACGGTGTCGCCGGGGGCGCTGAGGCCGAAGCGGTCGATGCCGAGGACCTTGCCCTCGGTGCCGACGTATTTCCACCAGAGTCCGGTGACGCCGGCCTCGATGGCGACGCGCTTGGTGACGGACTTCGGCAGGACGCTTTCGCGATACTCGGCGCTCTGGCGATCAAAGCGCTCGAAGCAGGGCAGCGAGACGACGCGGACGCCATCACCGAGCTCGGCAGCGGCGGCGATGCAGTACTGCACCTCGGATCCGGAGGCGAGGAGGATGGTGGTGAGCGCACCGGTTTCCTTCTTGGCGATGTAGCCACCGCGCAGGGTGCCGTCGCGACGCTCCTCGACGCTGAGGTGATTCATGAGGGGAATCGCCTGGCGGGTGAGGATGAGGGCGGTGGGGCCATCGGTGCGGTGCATGGCGGCGACGAAGGCACCAGCGGTTTCCTCGGCATCGCCCGGGCGGATGACGTCGAGGTTCGGGATGACGCGGAGACCGCTGACGGTTTCCACCGGCTGGTGGGTCGGGCCGTCCTCACCGACACCGACGGAGTCGTGGGTGAAGATGTAGGTGACCGGGAGCTTCGAAAGCGCGGCGAGACGGATGGCGGGGCGAACGTAGTCGGCGAAGACCAGGAAGGTCGCGCCGCTGCCACGGAAGATGCCGTCGTAGGCGATGCCGTTGAGGATGGCGCCCATGGCGTGCTCGCGGATGCCGAACCAGATGTTGCGGCCGAGCGGGTTGGCGGCCGAGAAGTCGCCGCCGTCCTTGAGGTAGTTCTTGGTGGAGCCGAAGAGGTCGGCGCTGCCGGTGATGAAGGACGGCATGGCCTTGGCCACGGCGTTGATCACGGTGGAACCGGCGGAACGGGTGGCGTCCTTGTAGTCGGCAGCGAAGGCCGGGATCTGCTCGGAGAGGTCGGCCGGAACGGAAAGCGCGATGCTTTCGGTCAACTCGGAGGCAAGCGCCGGATTGGCGGCGGCCCAGGCATCGTAGGTGGCCTGCCAGGCTTCGAACTCAGCCTTCGAGGCAGCCTTTTTCTCAGCGAAGAAGGCGCGGACCTCGTCGGACACGTAGAAGTGCTCGGCAGGCAGTCCGAGCCCGGCGCGGGCGGCGTCGATGAACTTCGCACCGCCTTCGCCGTGGGCCTTGGCGGTGCCGGCGACTTCCGGGATGCCCTTGCCGATGAGGGTCTTGGCGATGATGACCTTCGGCTTGCCGTTCTTGGTGGCCTTGGCGGTGGCGATGGCACCGGCGATGGCGGCGAAGTCGTGGCCGTCGATGGTCACGGCGTCCCAGCCCTGCGAGGCGAAGTATTGCTCGGCGTTTTCGCCCTGCGTGACATCGGCCATGGCGTCGAGGGTGACGTCGTTGGAGTCATAGATAAGCACGAGGTTGTCGAGGCCGACGTGGGCAGCGAAAGCGATGGACTCCTTGGCCACGCCTTCCTGAAGGCAGCCGTCGCCGTGGAGGGCGAAGATGTGCTGGTCGAAAATGACGTGGTCGGCGGTGTTGAACTTCGCGGCGGCGCGCTTGGCGGAGAGCGCGAATCCAACGGCATTGCCGATGCCCTGGCCGAGCGGGCCGGTGGTGGCCTCGACGCCGACGGTTTCAAACGACTCCGGGTGACCCGGCGTGTGCGATCCGAGGACGCGGAAATTCTTCACTTCGGACAGCGGAAGCGCGTAACCGGAGAGGTGCAGCCAGCTGTAGAGGAACATCGAGCCGTGGCCGGCGGAGAGGATGAAGCGGTCGCGGTTGAGCCACTTCGGGGCGTCCGGGTAGTAGCGCATCGATTCGCCGTAGAGCACCGCACCGATTTCAGCACAGCCGAGAGGCAGGCCGAGGTGACCGGAGGAACAGGCGTGGACGGCGTCCATGGCGAGGCCACGGGCTTGGGCTGCGGCGTTGGCGAGCAGGGTGGTATTCATTGGCAATCAGGGAGTGGAAACGGGCCCAGACCGTAGGCGGCTGGCAGGGGATGACAAGCCGGGTTTCCTCCTCAAATGGGGGAAGTGGTCATTTCTAGGATGAATCCGCCTCATTTTCGTCACTTTGTTCTTGAAATGGTCGGCCTCCTCGGGTTTTTTCCGCCCGCACCGCGACTTACGACCCGTTCGTCTATCGGTTAGGACTCCAGGTTTTCATCCTGGCAAGAAGGGTTCGACTCCCTTACGGGTCGCCATCGTGCGGAATCAAGCCACCAGCCTTCGGTGGCTTTTTTCGTTTCGCGGGTGTGGATCGGAAATGCATCCCGCTGAAACGAGGCTGGCGTGGACCGCGTAGCAGGGCTTTCCTTTTGCTGATCCGCTTTGTCTCTTTCATGAAGATTCCCACTTTCCGGCCACTGATTTCGGTCCTGTTGTGTTCGACCATTCAGTCGTCGGCCCAGGGCTACGGAGAACAGCCGCTGCGCTCAAACCTGAGCCCGCTGCCTTACTATGCGACTGAGGGCGGTAGGGAGACTCACCGCTTTTCCGGTGAGGAGGTGAACCGCTACCGGATCTACGATTTCTACGCCCGACAGGCTGCCTACCACCTCGCGAATCCAGCGGATCAAACGAGGCTGCTGCCCCCCTTCCCCGGCCTGGACGGCGGGAGACGCGGGCACTGGGGCGTGACGAATGAGAAGAACACAACCGCTTTTGTCCGCGATCGGGGCCCGGAGTTCACGTCGGTGACGGCACGCAATGGCGATGGGGAATTGAATCTGCTCCAAGGCCCTGCGGTGATGGTTTATGACACGCTGCGACCAGGGCTGAAGTCCGCGTTGCCAAAAGCGACGCTGGAGGTGCCGGAGCATGCGTTCGACAAGGGAGCGGACCGCTTCGGCCTGAATCTGAAGGTGAATGGAGAGGCTCGTTTCCAGCAATCCGGCCCAGAGTGGTCCCTCGCGGGAAAGCCGATGGCGAGGTATGCGGGTCACTATCTCCACGGAGACGCGGTCGTGCTTCGTTGGGATCTTGGGACAGGAGGGTTGTTGGAAAGGCCTTCCCTCACGACTTCCAAGGACGGGAAGCATTCCTTTCTGCTGCGCGACTTCGAGTTTTCCAAAATCGTGCCGGCGGAGCTCGATTTCACACTGCCCGAGGTGGTCGGCCTGCCTCTCAAGCCGGAATCCGTCGCGCGATCCGAATCCAATGCAGGACTGCTTTTCATCCATCGAGATGAGGGCGGAAAAAGTGTCCGGCATCTGGTGCTGTCGAGCATCAGCCTCACCGCCCGTGCCGATGGTGGCGGGCTGAGACTTTCGAAGTTGCAACCGAACGCCCGGATGATCGTCGCCACCTGGAGCGGCGACACTGCGGATGCGGCAGCGGCAGAAGAAGGTCTGAAAGCGGAACTGAAATCAGCCACGAAACCTTCCTCGCTGGTCGCAGGAGGACCCTCGCGATTTCCCCAAACCCTCAAGGTCTCCGGAAAGCTCAACGCCGATCCGGCCGCGAGCGGACGAGTCTACGAAATCGACGACATCCCGGTGCCGTCGGACAATCCGTATCACGCGCCGATGACCCTCAGCGGCATCGCGTTCGATGCCAAGGGCACGGCCTACATTTCCACGCTGGTCGGCGATGTTTGGAAAGTCACGGGACTCAGCGGAAACCTCCAACAGATCGAGTGGAAGCGTTTCGCCAGCGGCCTCGACCTTCCCCTGGGAATCGCAGTGGTTGAAGGCGTGCCCTTCGTCAACGCCCGCCGCAACATCCTCAAACTGCATGACCTCAATGGCGACGGCGAAGCCGACTTCATCGAGCGTTTCAACCAGATGGACCTGCCCACGTCCGATGCCACCGGGCATGACCTGCAGCGCGATGCAGCGGGAAATTTCCATTTCAACACGCTCTCGGGCATCTATCGACTGAGCGCGGATGGAAAAGTCCTGACCAAGGTCGGACACGGTTCGCGGAATCCTTTTGGCCTGGGCTTACGAGCAGACGGGTTGGCCCTCTCGGATTCCTCCGAAGGCGAGAACAACGGCACGTGCACGATCTTCGAGTCGGATGTCCCGGAGAACGCGAAATCGTCCGCCAAGCTCAAACGCCTCCTCCATCTCCCACGCGGCGTCGACAACTCTCCGGGCAGCCGGCTTTTCCTCAACGAGCCCCGCATGGGTCCGCTCGGAAAGGAAATGCTCGGCATCAGCTTCGGGGCGGGCACCTGGTATGAGCTGCTGCGGGACGTTGCCGACGGAACCCCACAAGCCGCTCTGATTCCGATGCCGGGCGAGTTTTCCAGCGGTTCCTGCCGCTTGGCGGTGAATCCAATGGACGGCCAGGTGATTGTCACCGGACTCGATGGCTGGGGCGACTACGGCGTGACGGAAGGCTGTCTTCACCGGATCCGCTACACGGGTCGGGACGAGACCCGGATTTCCGGCTGGAAGGCCTGCCGCAACGGCATCGAACTCCGCTTCAACCATCCGGTTTCCAGGCCCGAAACGAGCCGCTTCTTTGCCCAGCAGTGGAACGTCATCGACTCGCCCCAGACCTATGGCTCGCCCGAATACTCGGTGCTTCATCCCGAGGAAATCGGCCATGACCGCTTGGAGATCCGCTCGATCACCCTGCTGCCCGATCGCCAGTCGATTTTCCTCGAAATCCCGACCCTCCAGCCCGCGATGTGCACCCAGGTTCACGGCCTGCTCAACGACGCAGCCGGAAAGCCCGTGCAAGTGGACCTCTACGCCACCCTCAACCGCCTGCACCCGGACTCCTCCGCCGTCCCTCCCGCTCCTGCTGGGAAGCCCGAAGTCCTTCGCGTCCCGGAAAAGCCCGGCAACGGCAACACCTACCAGCAGCTGATCGAGCACTTCGACAAACTCGCCGGCCGCACCACCGCCGCCCGCCCGGTCGGTCCCGAAACGCCTCGCCCCTCCGAACCCGTCACCTATCGCTGGCTGAAGGAGTCGCTCATCGAAAAGCAATGCCTGCCCTGCCACATGACCGGCACCCAGCACGACCTTTCCACCTACCAGGGCATCCTCACCAAGGTCAACCTCGCCGAGCCCGCCAAGAGCCCGATCCTCGGAATGATCGGCACCAAGAGTATGCCGCCCTACCCGCTTCCCACCGTGGCCCCTGGCATGCAGCAGGCCGTGCTCGACTGGATCAAGGCCGGCGCACCGGAATGAGGTCCGGCTCATCTTCAAGCTTGGACCTTTCCAGAGGCGGTGCTCATCCTCCGGCCATGGACGCGATTGAAAAGGCCCGCCGCGTGATCGGCATCGAGACGGAATCCCTGCAACGGCTTGCAGACCGCCTCGATGACTCCTTCGGGCAGGCCGTGACGCTGCTCAAGGAAACCCTTGATCGCCGCAACAAGATCGTCGTCATCGGTGTCGGGAAATCCGGAAACATCGGCCACAAGATCGCCGCCACGCTGAACTCCACCGGTGCCACCGCCGTCGTCCTCAACTCCCTCAACGCCCTCCACGGCGACCTAGGCCTGCTTTCCGATGGCGATGCCGTCATTGCCCTTTCTTACTCCGGGGAAACCGCCGAGCTCCTCGACCTGCTGCCTTTCATCAAACGCTTCGACGTCCGCCTCATCGCCCTCACCGGCAGGACCGACTCCACCCTCTCGAAACACAGCGACCTCACCCTCGACACCTCGGTCGAACGCGAGGCCTGCCCGCTCAACCTCGCCCCCACCTCCTCGTCGACCGCCATGCTCGTCATGGGCGACGCCCTCGCGATGGTCTTGTTGGAGGCCCGCGGCTTCACCGAAGAGGACTTCGCCCGCTACCACCCCGGCGGCGCGCTCGGTCGGGCCCTTCTCACCAAGGTTTCCGACATCATGCGCATCGGCGGAGAACTCGCCACCGTCGGCGAAAGCGCCACCATCCGCGAAGTCCTCGCCGCCATGACCGCCGCACGCTCCGGTGCCTGCCTGATCCTTTCCGAAAACGGCGCGCTCGCCGGCATTTTCACCCATGGCGACTTCGCTCGCTGCTTCCAGCAGAACTCTGACATCGCCGACCGACCCGTCGCCGATTTCATGACCCGCAAGCCGGTCAGCGTCCACGCCGACTCACTCGCCGCCGAAGCCGTCAAAACCATCGGCCGCAACCGCATCGACGACGTGGTGGTGCTCGACGCCGACGGCCGCCCGGTCGGGCTCATCGACAGCCAGGACCTGGCCCGGCTGAAAATCGTCTGAACCGCCCATCGGCCTCTTGATTCTTTAACTTCCCCAAAGTATCAAGACGGCCACCGAATGGC
>JAIYDT010000510.1 GCA_027487355.1 Verrucomicrobiaceae bacterium | reverse complement strand
TACTACGCCAAATTCCGATCGGATCCCGCAGAGAAGAAGCTCGCACTTGAAGGGAAATTTGAGCGATTTACAGGCAGATATGGACCGGAACCTGAGCTGATTCTTCCTGAGGATCTGCGCGAAGAATCCCGTCTTCCTTTGGAGGCTTGCTACTTCCTACCGCCCTCCGGTGATCGGTTTCCGGGAGATCTTGAACCTCAATGGCATCATAGCCTTCTTCGAGGGCTCCTCTCCCTCGGATCTGAAAGCTCTATTGTGGTGTTCACTTCCGATCTGAGATGTAGTATCAAGGCCCTCAAAGAAAGTGACTTCGCTGATACTGAAAAACAGGCCGGATTCCTTGGGCCGCACACATCTTTCGTTGTATCGAATTCACTGTATTCTGTCATTGGCTTAGTTGATAACCCGAGTCCTACAGCTCATTCTTTGGTTGAGGAATTGTACAAGATACCAGATTTCGTTAAGATTGTTGAGTTAGGATTTACTGGAGGTCTTCACGTTGAAGTTCCCGAAGATCAAGAAAAAGATCGAGCCGTCTATGACGCTTGGCAAAAGCTTGCGGCCATTCCTCATGCTTCAGAGACAGAAATGAAATTTGCGGACTACATCAAAAATTTGGCACCGCCCGTTTACAAGGAACCGACCTTCGAGTAAGAGCGGATGCAACGCCTCTGTGAAGTTGGAAGTCTAAAAGGTGCTAGTCCTCGCGGATTCACACTGTGCTGGATTTCCGTTTTGTGGTTCGAACCTTCTGGCAATCAGAAGATGATTGCCCGCAATCACGGAGCCTCCGCCGAGGGCGCCCACTCGGTGATACCAGACCAAATCCAGCTCGAATCATTCACCCTCCGCGACCTCCGGCAGATTCCGCAGCTTTTCAAGATACGCGTTCTTCAGGATCGGACGCACCGCGCGGGGAGTTTCGGCGAGCATGCCGTCGACCCGCTCCCGGCTTTCCGTGATCAGTGAGTCGATGAGATCTGCTTCCGGAAGGTTTTTCCAGTAACGCTTTGGCATCTCGGTCTGCATCATCTTCAGCTTGAGCCGGGCGGGATTGAAAATGCTGCGATAGTAAACCCGCCAGATGTCCTCCATCTGATCGGGGTCCTCGCAAGGATCGGCCGCGCAGCCGGGAGAGAATTTCAGGACACTCCCGATCCAGTGCGCGCAGCCCTTGGGCGTGAAGATCGACCAATCCATGTTGGCGAAGCGCTTCACGAAGAAGGGAGTCCCGGCCTCGACGATGAAATGGTCCGGCTCGAACCAAGCCACGAAGCGTTCACGTCCCTCGTCATCCTCGCCGACCTTCCGGAAGCGCACGAAGGCATGCATCTTGTGGATCTCGCGGCGGACGCCTTTCTCCATTCGTCGCGCCTTCGCGATTTCGGGGTCGCTGCTGATCTCGATCAAGGATCGTTCGCCGCCCCGGGCGATTCGCCAGAGGATGCGATAGAGCAGCGCCCAGCGGTCCGGATCGGCATGGCAGGCCACGCTTTTCGCGAGATCCATGAACGCGGCCGGCACCACCAGCTTGTCGGCGTTCACCTTGTAGGCAGCGAGCTCCTCAAAAAGACAGGGCAGCGCATTTCCCTCCCAGATGACCTCGGCGGGAGGAACCGCCTCCTGCAACAGACGTCTGGCCGCAGCCCGCCAGGTTTCAAAGCAGTCGCCTGGATCAACGGTCCGCATCGTCGAAGAGATCGAGTTGCACCGGCTTTGGCAGGAAGCGGTCGATGAGACGGTCGCTTTCGAGGATGTATCGCGCCGGATGGTGATCGGCGGTGATCAGGAACGGCCGGACCTTCGGGAGGGAAACGCGGAGCCTTGCGAGGTCTTCCAGCCGGACCCGGGTGTGGCGTCGGATGGTGATGAGACGATCCACGTTCCGCAGGCCGAGGCCCGGCACCCGGACGAGTTGCTCGCGGGTGGCCGTCTGGACATCGAGCGGAAAGTCCTGCCGGTTCCGCAAGGCCCAGGCCAGCTTCGGGTCGATCCGCAGGTCGAGGTTCGGGGTTTCCGGAGGGAGGATCTCGGAGGTACGGAATCCATAGTTTCTCATCAGCCAGTCGGCCTGATAGAGCCGATGCTCCCGGACCAGCGGCGCGGCTTTCACCGGCAGGACCACCGAGGGCTCCGGGATCGGGCTGAAGGCGGAGTAATAGACCCGGCGCATCCGGTAGGTGCCGTAGAGCACGTCCGAGCGGGCGAGGAAATCGGCATCGGTCGAGTCATCCGCGCCAACGATGACCTGCGTGCTCTGACCGGTGGCGTGACGGAGTTTGCGATCGCCGTTCTTCCGACGGTCGTGGGCCTCATCGAGCTTCAGCTTGATCCGTCCCATCGCCTGCTGGGTGCGGGCGAGATTCTTTTCCGGTGCCAGGCGATCGAGGCTGGTCTGGGTCGGAAGCTCCAGATTGATGCTGATCCGGTCGGCGTAGCGGGCCGCCTGTTCGATCAACTCGGGCGAGGCCTCGGGGATGGTCTTGAGGTGGATGTAGCCTCGGAAGTCATGCTGCTCGCGAAGGGTCCGCGCGACCTGCACGACCTGCTCCATCGTGTGATCGGCACTGCGGACGATGCCGGAACTGAGGAACAGGCCCTCGATGTAGTTCCGCTTGTAAAAATCGAGGGTCAGGGTCACCGCCTCCTCCGCCGTGAACGCGGTGCGGCGGACGTTGCTGGAGCGACGGTTGATGCAGTAGTGGCAGTCGTAGATGCAGCGGTTGGTCAGCAGGATCTTGAGCAGCGAGATGCAGCGGCCGTCGGGCGTGTAGCTGTGGCAGATGCCGGAGCCACCGGCCGAACCAACGCCCTTGCCATCCCGTGAGTCCCGTTTGTTTGCCCCCGAACTGGCGCAGGAGGCATCGTATTTCGCCGCATCAGCCAGAATTGCCAGTTTGTTCGCCAAGTCCATGAGTTCAGGAGAACAGTATCCGAAACCCGTAGTCGTGCCACCTTAATTTCGGATTCCGAAACAAATCCGCCCATCTTAAATCCTGAAATACAAACCACGAAATTCACGAAACACCACGAAAATCAGGCAGTTCCGAAACCCTTCATACTCATTCATCAGGCGAGTGCGAAGATGGAGACAATTGCTTATGCTTTCGTGCTTTTCGTGACTTTAGTGGTTTCCCATTTTCCTGTTAAGGCCCATTCATTTGCCTTTTCAGCCCTCAGGCTCTCACACAGCTTGCTGGTAGAGTCCGGTCCGTTCCGGATCATCCCCTGCCATGCGCCAGATCCTCCTCCTCGCAGTCGGCCTGCTGCTCTCAGCGGTCCCGGTCCTCCACGCCGAAAAGATCAAGGTCGTCACCCGCGATCTGGAGCCCTTCAGTTTCGAGAAGGATGGACGACGGGTGGGTTACGCGATGGAGCTGTGGGACGAGATCGCGCGGGAGGCGGGAATCGAGTACGAGGTCACCAAGGTCGGCACCGCCAAGGAAATGATCGATGCCCTTGTGGAAAAGCGGGCGGACGTGGGAGTTGGCGCGCTCAGCGTGACCTCCGAGCGCGAGCAGATCGTCGATTTCACCCAGCCATTCTACGATTCCGGCCTCCAGATCGCCGTGGCGGGCTCCGAGGCCGACCTCTGGGACTCCGCCAAGGAACTCATCGGCGGGCTTTTCAATCTCAAGCTCATCGGGGCTTTCGGGCTGCTTGTCTTCGCGATGTTCGTCATTTCCCACCTCGTCTGGATGTATGAGCACAAGGTCAACGAGGACATGTGGCCGAAGAGCTACCGCCACGGATTGTGGGAATCGTTCTGGTGGACGATCAGCACGCTGCTCGTCGGTGGGGCCGACAACAAGGGCCCGGTGGGAGTTGGGGGTCGCATCGTCGCCATCGTCTGGATGCTTCTCAGCATCGTGCTCGTCTCCTTCCTCACCGCCTCCTTCACCTCCACGCTGACCATCAACACCCTCAAGGGCGACATCCAGGGCCCCGGTGATCTTCCGCGCAAGACGGTGGCGACCATCGGTGGCAGCACCTCGGAGGCCTTCCTCCAGGGCAAGGAAATCACCATCAGGCCGATGGCCAACATCGATGCCTGCATCGCCGCGCTCAAGGCAGGCCAGGTGCAGGCGGTGGTCTATGACTCACCGATTCTGCGCTACGCGTTGAACCAGCCCGAGAACTCCAAGCTCCAGCTCGCCGGCAACGTCTTCGAGCATCAGAACTACGCCTTCGCCCTGCAACGCGACAGCACCTATCGCAAGTCGATCAACAAGGCCCTCTTGAGCCTGACCGAACGCGGGATGCGCGAGGATCTCCGCAAGAAGTGGTTCGGTGCCGAGAACTGATTCTTTGCCTCCTTTCCAAAACGAAACAGGGACGCCTGCGAGCTGCCGGCGTCCCTGTTTTGTTGGATTGTGTTAGGCCGATCAGTGCCCCGGCATTTCCTGATGCTCCTTGATGTATTCCTCCTTCAGGCCGAGGGCCTCGGGGGCGTGGAGCACGAGCATCTTGCGACCGGCATCGGCGGGGATCGTCGAGCGGGTGGCCTTGGAAACGACCACCATCAGTGTGATCGCGAGTGGCACGGCCCAAATGGCGGGTTGCTC
>JAIYDT010000462.1 GCA_027487355.1 Verrucomicrobiaceae bacterium | reverse complement strand
GCCAGGTGCTGCGTCCGGATGATTCGGACTTCGCTTATCTCGAGTTCAACTACACCTTCTTTTAGTCCTTCCAATCGATCCGTGGGAGCGGGGCTAGGAATCGAGCTTTGCTTCCTGACAAGTTTTTCCGAGGGACGCTCCACCTTGCCGCTCGGATGTTAGAGCGCGAGACCTGACCCTCGCCACCTCATGAATTCCGAGAATGACCCTCGGGATGGCCCTCGCCGTGTTCCCCAGAAAAATGGTGTTGCGAAAGCACCATGATCATTTACTAATTACTTACTTTTGAAACATGATCCCACGGACCCCCCAATTCGAAACGCTGATGCAGATGGCCTGCGCGAGGCCACTTCTGCGGGCCTCGGATGCCCGTGCGGCGGGGGTTCGCAGCATGACGCTGTCACGCGCCGTGCAGGACGGAGCGCTGGAGCAGGTGAGTCGTGGGCTTTATCGTCGGCCTGACGCGCCTTGGGATGAACATCTGGCGCTTTCCGAAGTGGCGGCGAGGGTTCCGCAGGCAGTGGTCGTACTTGTCAGCGCCCTGAATTTCCACCAGATCGGCAGCCACCAGGCGCATGCGGTGTCGATCCTGCTCAGGCAGAATGCAGTCACTCCGCGCATCGATTATCCGGCGCTGGACGTGATCCGATCGACGACTCCGCAGGCATTTCTCGAAGGCGTGGAAGTTCATGTGCTCAATGGAATCGCCGTGAAGATCACGACTCCCGCCCGTACGGTGGCGGACTGCTTCAAGCACCGAAGCAAGCTCGGGCTGGAACTTTGCCTGGAAGCGCTCAAGGAAATCCTTCGCAGCGGAACACCTCCTGCGGAAATCATGAACCATGCCCGCATGAACCGCGTGGAAAAAGTGATGATGCCTTATCTGGAGGCCTTGATATGAGGAACATCGTGGCATCCATTCGCTGCCGGACAAACAACTTCAGTGGAACGGCTTTCTTCGGAAAAGCAAACTGGAGCCTCTGGATTTTGAAACCGTGATCCATCAGATCGACAGTCTTCTGCTCCCCGTGATCAAGGCGGAAGTTGGGAACTACGAATGGCATCCCGAAACCGGATGGAGAGAGAGATCGTCGTGATCGTCGATGAGATCGGTGAAAAGATGACCCCGGAGGCCACTAGTAACGGTGGTTTACAACCCGCTCTGGGGTCAAGATGAACTCCAAATGTGAAGGCGCGAGGACTGACCCTCGCAACTCGCAACTGGTTTTTCATCATGTTGGTAGGCTCAGTGAAGGAAAGAGTACGTCGAAAATCTGCGCGCGGAAGTCACGCTTATAGTCGTAATCCCCGACGTAGGCATTGGCAATCTTGCCAGTCCACTCAATATCAAAACGATCCGAGTTAGCCCTGCGTCGAAAGCGAATGCGATGCCCGGCGACTGCATCGTGTCCGAGGAGGTAGATGTGGAACGCCAAATCGTCGAAGTCAGTATCTGCAGACTCGGGCAAAGGATCCACCACGGCCTCGTAGCCATCTAAGAACTCTGGCGAGAACTGCTCAACAGGGCATACTGGAAAGCCTCCGTGATGCCAGTAGGTGCAGGACATCGTGCATGCATGGTAGTTCCTCCAGACAAGTGGTGACCCCCAGTCGGAATAATAATCAACGCCTTCATCGACGATTTTTCGCTCTGAATAGTAATCCGAAGACTTTAGGTGGATGAGCATCCAAACGATCCCATCCCGAACTTCAACCGTCCACTCAAACGCTGCAATTGGATGTCCCTCAGGCCATGGATTCCCGGCAAACCAGATACGATTCTCTTGTGGCATGGCGATTTGGGTTGGGCGAACGTTTGGGCCATCCACGGAGGGAATGGAAGCCCGAATTCAAAGAAGGATGCTACCCGCCGGTGGATGTACCGGCTTCGCTTAGTTTGTCTTTGGCTCTTTCGGGAATAGTGAACGCTTCAAGCTCAGAGTTGTCTCTGACGCGCTCAAACATGTTCATGACTGTCTCTCCAGTGTGGTCAATCCACTCAATCTCATTCCCATCTTCTAAACTATCGTAGATCGGGAGAAGACTGGTGAGCCCGACTACAGTGTCTCGTAAAAGCACGCCATCGGAATTTGTGTAATCGCTGCCGAGATCCGACAAGTGCTCCATCGTTCTGCGCAGTGCCTCGTCGGGTTTCGAGGCTCGAACCAAAATTCGATTCTCCCACACCGCCCACGGTATGTGAGCAGAATCCTCCTCCTCGTAGGCCTTCACAGGATCGATGCGCTGGACGTAGGAGGCGATATACCACCCAACCGGACTAATCTGAGACGAGTGATATTCTTTCTCCATTTTTTGGGTAACTGCTAGCTCATCCACGGCGGAGATGGAAGCTCGAATTCAAACTGGAGCGTTACCCGCCGTTGGATGGAGCGCCTTCGCCTTCTTTCGATTGGTTAGGTTCCGACTCTCCATTCAGGTTCAACCCAGTCACTTAGCCAGTCCAATGGCTCAGAGATTGCAAGGATCTGAGCCCACTCGTCAAAATAGGCTCGGGCAATCACCTCAGAACTAATCAGGACGGCATTCTCGAATGATCGCGTCGCAGTGTCGGTCAAATTGAATGAGCCGGTCCAAACGCGATAGGTCACAATCGGGTAAGGATATGGGGAATAGCGATCCTCTTCAGAGATGTCGATCTTGCAAAAGACAAGAAACTTGTTGTGCATCCGAGGAAACGCAGGAACCCGCTCTCGGTTATGGTTACCGACGCAGCGGATCGGAGGTAAAGTCGGATCGCCACCAACTGACAAACTTCTCACCAATCCCCCAACGCAAAATCGATCCAAACCACAAAACATACGGTCGTATAACTCGCGTAGCGACTTCTTCCAAGATGAACGGCTTCTCGTGGTATCAGGTCGTAAAAAGTCCTCCTTCTGAACAACGATCGAAGAGCCGAAGCGCGGTAATGTGAGGGCTTCGAGTATCCGAGGGTTTGTAAGCCAAGCAATGCAGCCAACTACGAAATCAGCCTCCTTAATCTGAGAAATCAGTTCTTCCTCGAGGTTGCGAAACAGCACCGAAACCTGAGCTGAGTCAGTAGCCTTGAGATCGCGCATGGGTTCCTCACCATGGTCTACAATAATCGGCGTATCTATTAATCGGTCCATTTGAGGCAACGTTTGAGCGCTTCTACGGGAGCGACTGAGAATTGGTTGAAGTGAGATTGAAAGACTTATGGCCCGTTAGGAGCCGTGGCTTGTTCTGCCGGAGTCGGGTCCTTTTTTTCTGCGGCCACAAAGGGTGGTTCAAATTCCACCTCCTTGTCTTTGTCTTTGAGAACAAGAGGGACACCTAGACTCTTCGGGAAGAGATCTCGAATGCAAACAGCCGCTGCCCGCGCCACTTCCATGATGCTGAATCCGTTCTCCTCATGAGCCTTGGAAATATCGATCACCAGCTTGTCCGGCTTGTCGGGGTCAGACTTAGATCCATGTACCGCTGAAGTCGTGATGCCGCAGGCATAGATCATGTTGAGATCCTCGCTCCGTTGGATGCCACTGGTCGTGGGGCGTCTCGGATCATACTGTTCAAAGGGGTCATCAAAAAGGTTGATCATATTCCAGTTGCCGGGCGTGTCGAAATCGACCTTCGGAACGCTCAGGATCTGGATGCCTTTTTCATCTTCGCCATTGTACCAGAGCGGCAGTTTGATTGTCCTGAGAGAGAACATCCCGGCGCTGCCGGTCAAAGTCAGGCCGATCATGCAGGTGAGCGCAAAAGTGATGGTCTTCATGAACTTGTGGCAGAACAGGTTTTATTAGTAGGATCTAGGGACTTGATATCGAGTAGATTCCTACGCTAGCTCAGGATAGCTGAAATCCTTGATTTGACAACGATTTTCTTGGGTCAACGGGTTGATATCGGGGCCTTTGAGGGGTGGGCTGTCGCGACGACCTGCCGGGGCTGATATCAGTAAGAATTCGGGGATAGGGGACCAAACCTCTTCCCGATCTCTCGCCGCTGACCTCTGACCCCTGACCCCTGACCCCTGACCTCTGACCTCTGACCTCTGACCTCTGACCTCTGACCCCTGATCTCTGATCTCTGATCTCCGGCCACTGGCCACTGGCCACTCTCCTCGAGGAAGAGCCCCCTGAAGGGAGGGACTACGAAAGTTGGAGGGAGAGAAGAGGGATTTACGATGGAGGATTGTTGATTTTGGATTTTTGGTTTGGGGAAGAGCTGGCCGCTCCCTTTTTGGGTTGGAGATGGGGCTCAGGCGAACTGAAGTTCGCGGTCCGTTCCAAGGGGCTACTCGATCACTTCGACTGGCGCGTCCGGCAGGGCTTTCAGGAAGAGGTTTCCGTAGCGCTTGGTGAGGATGCGGTTGTCGAGGATGCAGACGAGGCCGCTGTCTTTCGCGGTGCGGATGAGGCGGCCGACGCCTTGGCGGAGTTTCAGGATGGCCTCGGGGACGCTGTATTCCATGAAGGGATTTCCGCCGGCGGCTTCGATGGCTTCGAGTCTTGAGGCGGTGAGCGGATGATCGGGGACGGCGAAGGGGAGGCGGGTGACGATGACGTTGGAAAGCGCCTCGCCGGGGACATCGACGCCGGTCCAGAAGCTGTCGGTGCCGAAGAGGACGCTGTGGACGTCGCTGCGGAATTCCTCGATCATGCGATGGCGCGGCAGGCCTTCGCCCTGGAGGAGGAGCCGCCACTTTTTCTTCTGGAAGAATTTTTCCAGACGAGTGGCGGCATCGCGCATGGT
>JAIYDT010000092.1 GCA_027487355.1 Verrucomicrobiaceae bacterium | reverse complement strand
TTTCGAGAGCGCCCACAGGGCCAGACGGCGGCCGACCTCCTGCTTGTTGACAGGATGGATGTCCTTCACATCGCCGATATCGGTGGTGACGACCATGCCACTGTTGGGAATGGCCATCGTGGCCGCCTGGGCTTCCCAGAAACGGGGGACGATCGTTGGATCCTCGTCGCCATACTGGTAGGGCGCGATCTGAACGTAGTAATAAGCCAGATCCTCCTGCTGAAAGGCCTTTCGCCAGCCCTGAACGAGCGCCCGGGTCTTGTCGACGTAGAGCATGCCCTCATTGTGATTGCTCTCGCCCTGATACCAGAGAATGCCGCGCATCGAGAGCGGGACCAGCGGATGAATCATTCCGTTGTAAAGTGCGGTCGGCTGCTGCGGGTCAGTCAAGGCGGCCAGTTCGGCAGGAAACACCGGCATTGGTGGCGAAACCGCCTTGTCCGCCATGGCTTTGCGGGCGGACGAGGACCAGGCTTCCACGGCTCCCAAGAAGCTCTCCAGTCGCTGCTGGTGTTGCGGGCTCCGCGGATCGGACAACAGAGCACCCTCGTAGATCGACTTCAGCGCGGGCTCAGTCGCAAAGCCCTCCGGCGGAGTCCACGGCTCGATCCGCGTCCCGCCCCAGGACGACTCAATCAAGCCGACAGGAACCTTCAGCGTCCTGCGCAGTTCCCGACCGAAAAAGTAAGCCGCTGCCGAAAACCCACCCCACCCGGCCTCCGCCACCGTCAGGGACGTGCAGGTCTTCCAACTCGCGGCTAAATCCTTCTGCGGCAGGGTCGCGACATTCCTCGGCACCAGCAGCAAGCGCATCTCCGGATCATTGGCGGCGGTGATTTCCTCCTTGGCATTCTGGATCATGCCCATTCCCATCTCCATGTTCGATTGACCGGAACAGAGCCAGACCTCACCGATCAACACATCGTCGAGCTTGACCGTATTGCTGCCTGAAACGCTGATTACGTAAGGCCCGCCCGCATTCATGGCGGGAAGCCCAACTCTCCACTCCCCCTGCCCGTTTGCCTTGGTTTCCTGCCTGGCTCCCGCCAGCTCCACGGTGACGGATTCCCCGGGTTCCGCCCAGCCCCAGAGCTTCACCGGCTTCTGCTGTTGGAGCACCATGTGGCTGGAAAAGACCTGCGGCAGACGCACCTCAGCAAAGCCGACTCCGGAACCAAGACCCAGCACACAGGCCACCAAGCACAACAGCCTGAAACAGCGAAAACCAAAAGAACACATGCCGACCACGATGCATGGAAATCCGGCGTCGCACAGAAGGAACTTGGAAATCGTGAAGCCTCAGTCGCCCGACTGCCGGGAATTCCCATGGAATCCATCCATCCAGGGCCACTCGGAAAGACATGGTAGCAGAGGGCGGACTTGAACCGCCGACCAAAGGCTTATGAGTCCTCTGCTCTACCACTGAGCTACTCTGCCACGTCTTCCTGAAACGGGAAATCCCGTCGCGGGGAGCGGTCGATACCCGCCGATGCCGCCGATGTCCAACGGAAAATTTACGAATCCCACCGCCAAGAACGTTGCGCGCGAAGCATTCCCGGGCAGGAGTATTGCATGCAAAGTGCTCCTCCCGCCCCCAGCCTGCTGAACCGCCTCGGCGGATGGCTGTTTCCGAAACGGGAGGCCCTCGCGCTGGGCTCGGCCATTCCTGAAATCGCCATCCCGGATCACACCGGGGCCTTGGTCACCCTGCCACCCAAGGGCTGGACCTTCCTCTACTTCTACCCGAGGGCCGACACTCCCGGCTGCACCAAACAGGCCTGCAGCCTCCGCGATGCCTATGAATCCCTTACGGATGAAGCCGTGAAAGTCTTCGGAGCCAGCCTCGATCACCAGGTCTCATTGAGAAAGTTCCGGGAAAAATATCAACTCCCCTTCCCGCTGCTGGCCGATACCGAGGGCAAACTCGCCGACGCGTTCGGCGTCCCACACTCGTTCGGATTCACCCGCCGCCAAGCCTTCCTATTCAAGGAAGGCATCCTCGTCTGGCGGGATCTCGAGGCCTCCACCGATCGTCAAGCCGCCGAGGCACTCGACGCCATCCGGCAATTCCGCTGAAATTGGCTCAGTTGACACATCCCCATCCTGTCTCCATGGTGGACAAACTTTGCAGGACCGAATGATTTTCAAAAGCCTCTGTCGCCACGTCGGAATCGGCGCGAATTCCTATCTCGTGGAGGTGGGAGACGCCCGCGTCGTGCTCGACTCCGGCATGCACCCCGAAAACGAAGGCATGGAGGCTGTGCCGCGCTTCGATCTGCTCCAGCCGGGCACGATCGACTCCGCCATCATCACCCACTCGCACCTCGACCACGTCGGGACCCTGCCTGTGCTGATGGAAAACCAGCCCCAGGCCCACGTTTTCCTGACTCCCGAGACCTGCGACCTGACCACTGCGATGCTTCACAACTCGGTGAACGTCATGCAGTCGAAGCGCATCGAACTCGGCCTCACCGAGTATCCGCTGTTCGAGCACAAGGACATCGACCGCATGGTCGAAACCTTCGAACTGAAAGGCATCGAGCGCCCCTTCAACCTCGATCCCGGCGGCAAGATGCGCGCCACCTTCCACGATGCCGGACACATCCTCGGCTCGGTCGGCGTAACCATCCAGGCCGCCGGAAAGACCCTGCTCTACACCGGCGACGTCAACTTCGAGGACGCCACGATCCAAAAGGGTGCCCTGCTGCCGGAAACCCCGGTCGACGCCCTGGTCATCGAAACCACCCGCGGCAACCACGAGCGCGACCCGAACTACTCCCGCTCCAGCGAGGAAAACGAACTCGCCGACGCCATCCGCAAGGTCATCGAGCGCGGCGGATCGGTCCTGATTCCCGTCTTCGCCATGGGCAAGACCCAGGAGGTCCTCGCCATGCTCCAGCGCTTCCGGAAGGAAAAGCTCATCCCGCGCACCGCCCCGATCTACATCGGCGGACTCAGCACCAAGATGACGATGGTCTATGACCGCCATTCCGACACCTCACGGCGGAAACTTCCCGGCTTCCGGATCCTTTCCGACATGGACCTGGAAAGCGGCAACCGCGACGCCCGCAAGCGCGCCCCGATCCCCCTCGTCGCCGGAGCCATCTACGCCCTATCCAGCGGCATGATGACGGAAAAGACCGTCTCCAACACCTTCGCCCGCACCGGCTTCCTCGAGAACAAGCGCAACGGCCTGTTCTTCGTCGGATATGCCGATCCAAAGTCCCCCGGCGGCCGCATCCGCGCCACCGCTCCCGGGGAAAAGGTCGTCGTCGATCCTGCCTTCGGGGCCGTGCCGCTGAATTGCGACATGCGCGTCTTCGATTTCTCCGGCCACGCCACCCGCGAATCGCTGCTGAACTACATCCTCAAGGTGAACCCGAAAAAGACCTTCCTCGTCCACGGCGACGAACCAGCGGTCGAGTGGTTCAAGGAGCAACTCGCGATCAAACTTCCCTCCACGGAAGTCATCGTGCCGCAGCCCGGCGACGAGCACGAAATCTAAGCGCCATAAGGCTTTGCTGCCTTGTTGCAAACGCGTCGCGATTGCGAAGTTATGATTTATTAACTTCTGCTTGCGCTGGACTTCCCCATCGCCGAAGGGTCGCGCCATGCATGACCACGCCCGCCACGAGGATCACGACGACCACGGCTCGGAACCATCGTGGAAACTGCTGTTAGGCTCGGCGGTCGGCTGCGGAGCCTTCACCCTTGCCGCCATTTTCCTGCATCGGAACACAGGCCTGAACAACCTCGCCCACGCCGCCTACGCCGCCGCCTATCTGTTAGGCGGCTGGGATGCGGCGCTCGACACCTTCGACCGCCTCAAGCGCCTCCGGCTCGACATCCATTTCCTGATGCTCGCCGTGGCCATCGGAGCCGCCGCCATCGGGGCCTGGTGGGAAGGCGCCGCGTTGCTGTTCCTGTTTTCCCTGAGCAACGCCCTCGAAGGCATGGTCATGGCCCGCACCGAACGGGAAATCAAAAGCCTGTTCCGCGATGCCCCGAAGACCGCCACCCTCGTCGGAGCCGATGGCAGCGAGTCCGAGATCGAGGTCGATCACCTCGAAATCGGCAACGTCGTCCGCATTCTGCCCGGCAGCCAATTCCCCGCCGATGGTCGCGTCGTGGCCGGTGAATCCGCCGCCGATGAAGCCTCGCTCACCGGCGAGGCCGATGCCGTGGACAAGCACCCCGGCGACACCGTCTTCGGCGGCACGCTCAACACCTGGGGCTCGCTCGATGCCGAAATCGTCCGCCCGCCCGGCGAAAGCGCGCACGCCAAGATTATCAACCTCATCCAGAACGCCCAGGCCAGCAAGGCCCCCTCGCAGCGTTTCACCGATCGCTTCGGCACCGGCTACACGATCGGCATCCTCAGCCTGTCGATCCTGATGTTCCTGATCTGGCACTTCGGCTTTGGCATCCCCGCCTTTTCCGCTCCGGAGGGTGAAAAGTCCGCCGTGTATCGCGCGATGACCCTGCTCGTCGTCTGCTCGCCATGCGCTCTCGTAATCTCCATCCCCAGCGCCATCCTCACCGGCATCGCCTCCGGAGCCCGTCGCGGCATCCTCTTTCGTGGCGGCGTGGCCCTGGAAACCCTCGCCACCATCACCCG
>JAIYDT010000291.1 GCA_027487355.1 Verrucomicrobiaceae bacterium | reverse complement strand
GCGGCAAGTCACGGGCATCTTGATGCCGGCAGCTTTGTTTATGACGCGGCGGGCATCCGCTGGTTCCATGATCTCGGCTCGGACGATTACAACATGCCGGGCTACTTCGGGAAACAGCGTTGGGACTATCTGCGGCTGAACAATTTCTCCCATAACACCCTGGTGGTGAACGGAAAAAATCAGGCCACCCCGAAAATCGGTTGTCCGGTCGAGCCATGGAAAACCGTCGGTCCGAACCGCGAAACCCGGATCGACCTCACGGCGGCCTACGAGGGTCAGGCGGACAAGGTGCTACGACGGGTGGTGATGGATCCGAAGTCCGGTGCGGTTTCGCTTTTCGACACGCTGACCAAGCCGACGGGTGAGGTCCGCTGGGCAGTGGTCACGAAAGCGAAGCCGAAGATCGACGGATCGCGGCTGATCCTGGAGGAGGGGGGGCGGAAGCTTGTGCTGACCCGGGTGGATCGTTCCGGCGGAGCTTGGCAGGAGTTTTCTCTGAAGCCGAAGACCGAACTGGAGAAGAAAAATGATGGCTATCGAATCCTCGGATTCACCGCTCCGGCGGCTGAGAATCTCGGCCTGCAGGTGATCTGGCGACTCGAATGACGGAACGCACAAAGTCCGCCCGGGTAGCGACCCCGGACGGACTTTCTTAGTCATTGGCCGAGGATTGCGGCTGCTTAAGGCTGGGCAGGGACATACAATTCCGAATCCTTGGCCAAGACCGTTCCATTGCTGAGAGAGAGGCCGTTGAGATCGTTCAGGCTTTCCGGGGTAGTGCCGTGGGCTGCGGCGAACTCCGCGAAAGTGATTTCTTTCTGAATTTTGATCGCGCCGATGGTTTTGTTCGCGTTGCCCATCGGGGGCAAGGATGGGGCTTCCGAAGCTGCGGGTTTGGCGGCCGGTTTGGCGGCCTCAGGCGCAGGGGCTGGCTTCGGAGCGGAAGCTGGAGTCGGCTTTGCCTTCTCATGATCCGGAATCACGAGTGGCTCGTGGCTCGAGATCGTCCTCACCTTCGGGGTGGAAATGGTGCGGACCGGGTTCGACTGGACTGACTTCGCAATGGCTTCAGGCGCGACTGGCTTGCGGAGTTGGAGCACCTGACCGGTGCGAAGGCTGGTGGGCTTCGCCTTCGGGTTGGCCGCTGCAAGTTCGCTGATGCTGATGCCGGTTTTTTTTGAAATCGAGGTGAAGGTGTCGCCGTCCCTGATGACGTAGGAGGTCGCCGACGAAGCGCTTTTCTCGGCGAGAACCGGAGTGGCACTGCCAGTTGGAACCTTGAGGGTTTGGCCGGGATAGATGATGGTGGAGTTCTTCAGGCCATTGGCCTTGCCGAGTGCGAGGGGGCTGCAACCGGTCCGACGCGCGATCCGTTCCAAGGTGTCCCCGGGGCGGACCCGGTAGGTGGCGGTCGTGGCCTTCCCATGGGAAGAAGTCTCCGTAGCCAGTTGAGGTGTTTCTTTCAGGCCTTTCAAACGATTGTTCTCCGACTGGAGTTCCGAGATCGTCCGGTCCCGCTGGGCGCACCGCTCGCAGTGCGCTTGGAGTTCAGTTTTCGAGAATGCTGCGGGTGAGCCCAGCACCAGGCAGAGAGTGGCATACAGCGCGGTCGCCTTCATATGGCGACGTTATTTCAAAATTTTTCAGCGCCGACAAGATAAATTTTAGATCTCTTAACAATCAATCGTTTGAAATTAAAATCCCGCCGGCTTCAAGGCTGGGTGACCCGGAGTCGGACGAAGCGCTTGGTCGATGAACCAACTGGGATACTAGCGGAAACAATCTGCCGCACGCCGTCATCGAGGCTCACTTGTTCCGTGATGCCAGTCTGGCTCCAGCTTTCCGGTCGAAGGGTATCGCTCCATTCCACGAGGAACTGCAGGCCATCGAAGAGCGCGGCCTTGCTGCGTGGGTAGGTGAAGGTGAGGACGGCACCGGGAGAGGACGAGAAAGAGATCGAGGTCGATGCGCGTGAGCGGGCGAGAGGAAGCTGCGCGGTGGCGAACTCGAGCAGGTTGTTTTCCCCGTCGTCGTTTGGATCGGCGGTTTCATCTGAAATGACCGGGTTCAAGGCCATCGCGCCGAATTTCTCGAGCTTCCAGATTTCCGACTCTGTGCGCGGAATGACGACTTCCAGCGTGGGGCGCAGGCTGGGATCTGCATGCTCCCGAGAGGCGTAGGCGACGTAGCCATCGGAGGTCGGGGCCTGGGTGGTGACGTAGAGATTGAGGTGGCCAGTGGAGGTCTCGGACAACGAGAGCAGGACGTTGCAACTGGTGCGGGAGGAAAGGGCGGGAAGCCAGGTGGCGGCGGCGGCATTCAAAGGAGCGGGGCGATTGCTCCAGGTGATCTCGTTTTCCGACCAACTGCCATCCTGGACGGCCTGCACGGCGTGGATGCCGGCGGTTTGAACCGAGGTCGGGGTCATCCGGAGTTCGGCGGCGATCGGGCTCGGGATTCCGGCGGGGAGGGGAAACGAGAGGTAGCTTTCCCGCGTGTAGCTGCTGCTGGTGGTGATGAGCTTGCAGGCGAGGGCGATGTTCGTGCCGTAGTTGGTGGTCGGGGCGCCATCGAACACGAAGGCGTCGGCGCTTGGGGTGATCGGAAGGGTTCGGAAGGCGTGGTCGCGGAGAAAGAAACGGGCTTTTAAGGTTCTGCCGTAGGACTTGGCGGTGGAAATCCGCACGCGGAGTGTCGGGCTGGTTTGTTCGACGCTCATGCCGGTGTCGGCGCGGATCACCCCGGCGACCGATGAGGCCAGTTCGATCAGGATCGAGGTGGCGTTGGCCTGGGTGGGATCGGACACCGCGAGGTCGAGGAAACTGGCGTCCTTTTTCAGGATGACGGCGGCCTTGTTGTCGGAGGTGATGCCATCGACCGTCCCGGCGGCCCAGAAGGAGGCCTGGGTCTTGTTGGCGGCGGCATCCTTGACCGCCTGGACGGTGGCGTCGTTGCGGAGGATCTGGAAATTCGACACCGGGAAGCTGTCCATGGCGGCCGATTCCACACCGGGCGCGACGAGGTAGGAGTAGGACCCGTTGCTGACGGCGGTGCCGTGATTGAGGTGCAGGGAGAAGACGTTCTTGCTGACCGCGGCGGAGCTTTGGGCGGTGTTGATCGAGAGCCAGGTGCCGGTTTGCGTGGCTCCGGCGACCGTGGCGAGGGACGTCGAGCCCGGGAAAAAGTAGCCGGTTTTGTCGTGATGAACCCATTTCAGGCCCGAGGGCGTGACGGGACTGGTGACGATGGAAGAACCGCTTTCGGTGCCGCAGGTGATGGCTCCGGACAGCAGCGACTGGTTGAGCGTGGTGAGCACCGGATGGGTCGCGGACGGGGCATTGATGGCGGAGCCGAGGGCGACCACTACATCGCCGAAGAAGAACCAGGACTTCTTCGCCGCGACCCCGAGACGGCTGTAGTTGAAAACGGCCAGTCCATCCTGTCCGTCGGAAGCGCCTCCCGCTTGGGTGCTGGTCCCAGCGACGCCCCAATCGGCCGACGGCTTCAGCGAGTAGGTGCCCTGCTCGACGGTGGTTCCCGGCAGCCTTCGCCAGTCCCAGACCGGCATGAGGTCGTCGTATTCGTTGCCAGTCCGCTGGATGAGCGTGACGCCGTCGCCGAGGTGGAGGTTTTTCAAACCCTCGCCGTTTCCTGACTCCGGCTGAAGGGTGCGGGTCGAGGAGGTCTTGACCGAGATGGAGAAGCCGGGGCGGTGATGCACCATCGCATCGGCCCGCCAGAAGTTGCGGTTTCCGACAAGTGCGGAGGAGGGCACAGCGGCACCAGCCGAGGTGGTGGCAGTCATCCGTTGCTGGAAGGCCGTCAGTTCGGCGCTTCGGTATCCACCGCTGGTGGCGATCGCGTCGTTGACAATGTTTCCAAAGCCGAGGGCGGAGGACGTGCT
>JAIYDT010000292.1 GCA_027487355.1 Verrucomicrobiaceae bacterium | reverse complement strand
TCTTGATTCTTGAATCGCTCAAACCACGTCGGGCTCGGTGCGGATTCGGTAGCTTTCGATGGCTTTCCCCCAGGAGGAATGGAGGCCTTCAAAGGGACGCGACCAGACCGCTCGGTGCATTCCAAGAACAGTCGGGCCGTGGTAAAGCACAGACGCCAGCTCGTCCTTCTTCAAGGCAGTCGGACCTTCCTTGAGCATCCTTTCGGCAAGTTCAGTGAGGTCGAGGTCGATATCGGCCGGATCCAAAAGTGAAACGTGGACGCCGTTCACGTAGGGATCCACCACCGCGGCGATGACTCCTTCCCGGCCTGGTGCAAGGGCCGTGAGCGCGGGATCGAGTGAGGCGTGCGCGTGGTCGGCGAGGTTCATCACGTCCGGGGGATTCAGCTCCTCCGGGATGGCGAAGATTTTCCTGCGACGGAGGGCCGCCCCATAGCGGACTCGACTGGTGTAAACAGAGAGCGGAATCGCCAGCAACATGCCGAGCAGGATCGGACTCATCCAAATGGCGAACGACTGCCCAATCTGCAAGGCCAGAGCACTCCAGGCCACGCCTGCGATGAAAGCCGGACCATGGACCGTGACCGCTTCTCCCCACCCGGTGCCATCGGTCTCGCGGGTTTGATTTCCCCAGCTCACCGAGCGTCCGAGGACCATGCCGAGGATCATGAAGGTGTGGGCGATCATCACGCCGGGCGCGAGAAGCATGGAAAAGACGAGTTCGAACAACACACCTGCCACCAGCGAAATGGCCCCGCCAAAGCTGCGGCGCGTCCGACCGTGGAGGATCGCGCCGATCAGCGCGAGGATCTTCGGCATGAAGAGCATGAAGGCGACCACGCCTGTTAGAGCGAGCGCCTGCTGGCCGGTGGTCATGAACTGGATGGCGTGCTTCCACTTCGGAATCTGGCCGGTCCAGTTGAGGAGATGGGTCTTCTCCAGCCAGTCCACGAGATGGCTTTCGTATGGAAGCGGGCTCAAGCCACTCTCCTTCCTGTCCCAGGCGAGGTAGGTGCCGAAGCTCAGGAAAAGGAACCACAGCGGGCTGCCGAGGTAGGCCATGATGCCCATGAAGAGGTGGATTCGTGAGGGCAGCGGAAACTTCCGCGCGAAGATCAGCCACATGTGCTGGAGGTTTCCCTGGCACCAGCGGCGGTCGCGCTTGAGGTGATCGACGAGGGTCGGCGGTGCCTCCTCGTACGTGCCAACGATGTCCCACGCGAGCCAGACCTCCCAACCCTCGCGGACCATCAGCGCGGCCTCGACGAAATCATGGCTGAGGATGCGGCCACCAAAGGGCTCCCGCCCAGGAAGTGCCGGAAGTTCGCAAAACTCCGAGAAAGGCCGGATGCGGATGATGGCATTGTGCCCCCAGTAGCTGCCGGCACCGAGCTGCCAGAAGTTCAGTCCCCGGATGAACAGCGGTCCGTAAAGCCGCATCGCGAACTGCTGCATGCGGGTGAACACCGAGCCTCCACGGATCAGCTTTGGAGGCGTCTGGAGGATTCCGAGGCGCGGATAGAGTTCCATCGTGCGGGCCATCTTCACGATGTCGCCGCCATCCATCAGGCTGTCGGCGTCGAGCACGACCATCGAATCGTAGTGCCCTCCCCAGGTGCGGACGAAATCCCCGATGTTTCCCGCCTTGCGGTTCTCATTCTTTCTACGACGACGATAGTAGATGCGCCCGAAGCCATCGAGGCGGCGGCAGAGATTGGTCCAGGCGACCTCCTCCTCGATCCAGCAGTTCAGGTCGGTGGTGTCGCTGAGGATGTAGAAATCGAAGGCCGGAAGCTGTCCTGCCGCCTCGATCGAGCGATGGATCGCCTCGACACGGGCGCAGACCTTGACGATGTCCTCGTTGTAAACCGGCATCACCACCACGTGGCGTGCGGTGAGCGGGCCTTCCTGCCCCTTGGCAAGATCGGTGATGCAAACGGAGCGCTTCCGCCCTTTAAGCCAGTCCCAGACGCCCATCATCGCATGCATCGTCCCGAGCGCGAGCAGGCCGTTGAGCAGGAGGAAAAGGGCGAGGATCAGGATGTGGGCGTTGTTGAAGCCGAGCCGCCAGAAAAGGTCGGTCAGCCAGAGCCCGCAGGTGACGTCGATCAGGATCACGATGCTCAGGAAAGCGATCCGCCGCAGTCCGGCCTTGAACGGGCCGCAATAGGGCTTGGTGCCGGGAAGCGGGCCGTTTCCGGCACGGGTGGGGTCAGTGGATTCCATCATCCGAGAAGGCTACGGGGACCGAAGAAGAACCAGAGCACCGCCAACAGCAGCAGCAGGAAGACCCCGAACGCCATTTTTCGAAAAATCGGACGTCGGTCCATGGTGTCCCAAAGCTGGGCCGCGCCGGAGCCGAGCACGTTGAGTTCCAGCGGCCGGGGAGTCATGGTCATGGCAGCAAACTGCGGACCGGCGGAAAGGTAGGAGCTGCGCATCGCCTCCACAAAGGCGGGCGGCCAGGGCTCGGGAGTCAGGAAAACGGACTGATACTGACCCGGCATGTCGGTCAGCAGGAGCGCGAGGCGACCACGCGCCGCGAGGCGTCCATGCTCCAGCGGCTCGGCGAGAACCTTCTTCGTCCAGGCGGCGATTTCCTTGAGCGCCTCCTCGACCGCGAGGGTTCTTGCTGGAACCTCCGGGTGCTCGGCGCGGCGCTCGGAGGCGCGCCAGAGGATGCCGCGCACCAGTTCCGCCACCAGCAGACGGTTGCGGATGCGGAGTGCGCCGAGGTAGGCCTCGACGGCGACATACGCTTCTTCCCACTCGGCGAGTTCCACCTCGCTGAGCGGGCGGAGAGCGGCTAAGGAATGACCCGGTTGGCCCATGTTTCTGTTAGGTAATCTTCGCCGTGCTTCAAACACACCCGAAGCTCGATCGGTCCGACATCGGAAAGTTTGCCACCGTCCTTGGTCGGGGCGATCTGGAAGCCGGCTCGCCAGCGACCATCGGCCAGCGGTTGCACCGCCACGCCCTGGATCTTCGCGCGCTCCTTGCCATCGCCGACGATCTCGACGACCGCATCCGGCACCGTGCCTTCCTTGAGCAGATCCGCGGCAATGCCGGAGAACTCGACCACAAAGGTCCGCTGTTCCGGCTGCCAATCGTGCAGGCCGCTGCGGGTGGCCACCACGTGACCGCCGGCATGGGCCGGGTCTTCGGAGGTGGTCCAATGCTGGCGATAGATGAATTCCAGCCGTTGACCGGCCTGGGGGGTCTGCGCGGGCTGCCAAAGCGCCACCACGTTGTCCGCCGATTCATTGGTGGTCGGAATCTCCATCAACATGACATTGCCGGAGCCCCAGTCGTTGATCGGCTCGATCCAAAGCGAAGGACGGAGGTGATAAAATGCTTCACCGTCCTCATAGGCGGAGAATCGACGGTCGCGCTGCAGCAGACCGAAGCCGGAAAGCTTTTCGACCGCGAAGAAGCTGGATTCCAGTCGCCCGGTGTCGTTCGAAAGGGGCCGCCAGATCCGCTCGCCATTGGCGGTCTGCAGCGCCAGGCCATCGGAATCATGCACTTCCGGGCGGAAGTCATCGAAGCGGCGGCGTGAGTTCTCACCGAACCAGAACATGCTCGACATCGGGGCAATGCCGAAGCGGCTCACCTGCTTTCGCGGAAAAAGCACCGCACGCACGGTCATCACGGTGTCCTCACCCGGCTGGATGACGAAGGCGTAGGCACCGGTCACCGAGGGACCGTCGAGCAAGGCAAGAACCTGCACCATGCGATCCTCCTGCTCCGGTTTCCTCAGCCAGAATTCGCGGAAGCTTGGAAACTCCTCGCCCTTGCCCTCAACCCCGGTGTCGATCGCAACCCCGCGCGAGGAAATGCCATAACGTTGACCCTTTCCAAGGGCCTTCCAGTAGCTCGCTCCCTGGAAGACGGCAAGTTCGTCGAAGTAGTCTGCCCGGTTCAGTGGCGCATGCAGCCTGAAGCCCGCGAAACCCGCGTCCAGCGGCAGATCGCCGCGCTCACCCACCAGCGGACCGTAATCGAAAAATCCCGGTGTGAACCGGATCCCCTGCATGTGGGTGGACGTGAATTCATTCAGCTTCACCGGCTCCCGAAAGTGATAGCCCGGATGGAAAAACATCGCACGGAACGGCAGGTTCGCCTGCCCCCACAAGGCCTGATCCTCACGGAACCGGATGTCGCGATACTGATCGTAAGACAACCCTTTCATCCACGCCGGCAAGGCCTCGCGGTCGGGCGCTTGGTAAGGCTGGGCCGCCAGCTCCTTGGCGCGATTCTCGATCTTTTGAAAATCGACATCCTCGCGCAACCAGGTTTGGGCATCGAGGAATCCGCTCGACGCGACGAAACCAATCGCCGCAACGAAGGTCCGGAAGGGGTGGGGTGACATAGGCTGGCCGCAATCGGACGACGAACAGGCCACTGGTGTCAATGCGGGACCGTGGATTCAGTAGTCCCGGCGACAGAATATCCACGCCGCCGCCCCCAGGATCAACGCCTCAAACAGAAGGGAGGTTCCGATCACATAGGACGTGGAGTTGCGGGTGAGCGCCTGGTCGAGCGTTGAATCCTCCTGCGCCTGCCCGAACAGCGCGGCCAGGAACTGACTGTTGGAAAAGCCGGTTTTGCCGCCCACGACCACCAGGCGATCCATGACATTCATGGTTTCACCGGTCTTGGGCAGGCAAGCCATCACTCCCACAATTACCCTGTGCCACTTTTCCATATCGGTCAGCGCACTCTGCCCCTGTTCCTCTGGAACCTCCAGTACCGCCCCAGCCGGGTGCGACGCCATGTAGAGAAATTCCTCACTCTTCTGCCCCAGCCACGCGACGAACCAGATCAGCACGCCGGCCAACACCGCAGCCAGCACGGAGCGGGTTTTCACCGACACCAGCACCACCACCGAGTAGATGTAGCTGAACACCAGGGTCACCAGTGGCACCGCCCAGAAAATGCTCGGATTCCACGTCCCGACACGCCAGCGGATCGCCACGAACACGATCACGCAAAACAGCCCGACCTGGACGACCACAAACAGCAGCGCTCCGATGTACTTGCAAACGAACAGAGTCAACCGGGAGACCGGCTTTGAAAGTGGAATGCCGATTGAGCCTTCCGACATGAAGTCCGGGAAAACCGGCGCACAGGAGATCAACGCAAGACCCACCGCCACCCATGACAACCAAAGCCCTACGATGAACTTGCTGAACAGCCCGAGATAAAACAGCTCCGAAAACTCGCTGCCGCTTTGAATGAGCGGGTTCTTGAATTCAGTCGCCCCAAACAAGACCGATACCCCCGTCGGCGTGAATCCGATCGAAAGATAAAGAATCGCCGCCAGTGCCGAGATCCCCAGCGTCACCCAGAACAGCACCCGAGCCCGCAGCAGCCGCAGCGAGTCCACCAGAAGTGTCATGAAAACTCTCATCGTGAGGCCTCCGTTCCGTCCGGGTTCACCGCGCTGAGGAAAAGGTCTTCCAGCGAGATCCTCGCCTCCCTCACCTCGCGGATCGAAATGTTCTCCGCCCGCAGCGCATCGATCACCGGCTGCACCGGTCCCGCATCCTGGGCCTGGATCGAGATGCGGTCACCCGCCACCTCCCAGCCCTGCGCGTTGAATTTCTCCCGGATCCCCGGCGGAACCGGACCCTCGGTGCGGATTTCATAATGGCGACCACGGCTGGTGAGGTCGGAAACCTTGCCGCTTTCGACAATCCGGCCCTTCGCCAGGATCACCACATGGTCCGCCACCTGCTCCACCTCCGCCAACAAGTGGCTGTTCACAAAGACCGTCTTTCCCTCCGCCCGCATCGCCTCGATCAGCTTGCGGATCTCGATGCGGCCACCCGGGTCCACCCCATCGGTCGGCTCGTCGAGGAAGACCAGCTCGGGATCGTTCACCAGCGCCTGCGCCAGGCCGACCCGCTGCTTCATCCCCTTCGAGTAGCTGCCCACCGGCTTGTCGCCCCAGGAAGTCATGCCCACCCGCTCCAGCAGCTCGCCGGTGCGGCGCTTCGCGATCGCCGTCGGAACCTTCGACAGCCCGGCGGAAAACTCGACCACCTGCCGACCGGTCAGATATTCGGGAAACTTCGCGTGCTCCGGCAGATAGCCCACGCGGGAAAGTGTCGCGCGATGCCCGATCGGCTGGCCCAAGAGCGTGCCCCGACACTCGGTCGGCCGCAGGATGGTCAGCAGGGATTTCACCAACGTGCTCTTCCCCGCCCCGTTCGGCCCCAGCAGCCCGAACACCGAGCCCGCAGGTACTTCGAGGGAAACCCCGGCCAGCGCCTCAAAGCCACCCCGATAGATTTTCCGCAGACACTCGATCGAAACCGCCATGCTCATGACGCGGTTTTAAGTTCCAAGAGCCAAAGGGGGAGGAGAAAATTCGGAATTCGAAATCTGAAATTCGAAATGAAGAATCGGACTCAGTCTGCTACAGATCCCCCATCATATCCCTCTTCATTCAACGTTGAACCTTGAACATTCGATGTTGGACGTTCGATGTTCGACGTTCGCCTTCCCCCCTCTTCCCTGAAAACTGAAAACTTGAAACTCACTTTCTTGAAACTCTTCCTCGCACTTCTCTTCCCAACCCTCGCCTTCGCTCAGTCCCCCGCCAAGGCACCTGTGACGATCCGCGTCGTCGCCTCGAACCTCACCTCGGGCAACCACCAGACCTACTCGCCCGACAACGGCAATCAGTCCAATCCTGAGGGAGCAGGAGCGCGCATCCTCAAGGGCCTCAAGCCCGACATCGTCCTGATCCAGGAATTCAACACCAGCATCCCCGTCCGCCAGTGGGTCAACGACACCTTCGGCCAGACCTTCGCCTTCGCCCGCGAGGATGGCGAGGGCATCCCGAACGGCATCATCAGCCGCTTCCCCATCGTCGAGTCCGGCGAGTGGGACGACTCCGGCCAGTCCAACCGCGACTTCGTCTGGGCAAAGATCCGCCTGCCCAACGAAAAGATCCTCTGGGCCATCAGCGTCCACCTCAGCGCCAAAAAGTCATCGAACCGCGAAGCCGAATCCCGCGAACTCCTCGCCTACTTCCGGACCAAGATCCCCGCCGCCGATCCGGTCGTGCTCGGCGGCGATCTCAACGCCTCCTCTGTCGCCGACGCCGTCTTCCTCCCGCTGCGCGAAATCTTCCCCCGTCCCGCCAACCTTCCGGCTGATGCCGATGGGAACGCCAACACCAACTCGCCGCGCAACAAGCCCTACGACTGGGTCCTCGCCGACGCACAACTCCAGCCCCTCGCCGTTCCCGTCGTCATCGCCGGCAAAACCTTCCCGCACGGCCTCGTCTTCGACTCCCGGACCTTCACCCCCCTCGACGACCTGAAACCCATCCAAGCCACCGACAGCGCCGCCCCCAACATGCAGCACATGGCCGTAATCCGTGATTTCAGGATTCCGTGAACCCGTTCAGCGAAGCAGAAGCCAACCCGGCCTTCCGGTCAGGTGGCTAGACAACTCCATGAAATATGGAGAAGGGGACCGCGTCCCCTTTGCAGAAGCCCGGCGAAGCGACTTCCCTATCCTCTGCAAAGGGCTTGCAAAGCCCTTCTCCCTATTGGGTGTTCCCTGCGCTCATTTGAGCCAAAACCTTTTTCACGCTCCCCATCTCCAGCCAGGGACTCGCAGTTCGAGTCACGGCCCAGAGCGCTCCGGATCAGGCGTGACGAGTACCCACGTTGGCTGCACCACATTGTACGATCTAGGCTCGACGTAGGGAGAGAAACCGCGCAGAGACAAATGCAAGAATCGCGAACGACGTCGAAATCACTCCAATCAACATGGTGGACTTTGCGCTGACTGCAACTTCCGCACGATCCCGCCAGTCCTCATCAAAGATCAAGTTCACGCTTTCTTTCTGCCAAGCAATCGAGGGCATTGAAGGATTCCTATGAACGGTGACTTTCTGTCCGACTGCTGTTGCCAACGAGAGGGTTTCATACCTGCCTGCGGAAATGGCGAATTCGTATTCACCATGCGAGCCATGGCCTAGTAGATAATAATCCGTTCCTTCAGCGCCAGTTCCGTGAATCACTCTGGTTCCTGAGATGGTGATATCCTCTTTCTGGTAGCCGGATAGATTGTTCAGAATGATCCACTCCCTCGTGGAACTAAATCCTGCAAACGCGGCGAAGATCAGAAAGGATCCTCCGATGATTTGCAGGATGGTCTTCATTATTTGACCGAACGTCAAGTTGTGGCACCGGCTACCGTGAGCGGTACTCCGCAACAGGGTTAAGGGTTATAGTTAAGAGTGTCATTTTGACTCGGGGCGGGTAGCCGGTTGTCCACCACCGTCTTGTTCGCAGAGTCTTCTTCGGAGCGCACACTCGCCGAGGT
>JAIYDT010000295.1 GCA_027487355.1 Verrucomicrobiaceae bacterium | reverse complement strand
GTACACGAACTGGGACCGTGCCCTGCGCGGGATTTATGACCTCATCGGCGTGCAGTGGCTGCTGCGGCGGAAGGTGCAGTGGAATGCCCAGGAGGGAGGCGTGAAGGTGCCATGATGACGCAGTGGATGATGTGGCTGGCGGTGGCGGAGGTTTCGTGGATGAACCGCTCGATCCATGTGGCAGAGTTCTTCGGCATGGATGTGACCATCACTCCGTGGAAGATTGTGGGTTATGCCGGCGTGGTGCTGTTTGGCGGTCGATGGCTGCCTCAGTTGATCGCCTCCAGGAAGGCGAAGCAGGTGCGGATGCCGCGGGTTTTCTGGGTGATGTCGGTGGCGGGAAGCATCTGTCTGCTGAGCTATTTCACCTTTGGAAAAAATGATTCGGTCGGTGTCCTGTCCAATCTCTTCCCGGCTTGTGTGGCCACCTACAACCTGATCCTGGACATCCGGCATGCGCGTCGTTCCGGGCAGACGGGCGAGGCTGAGAGCAAATCAGAGATTTCATGAAGCATTGGATCGAGACATTCCCCCGACTGGCGCTGACGATCGTCGCGGTCTTTTGCTTGTTGCCCGGCACCTGGGTGCTGCCGCTCATGGATCGGGACGAGCCGCGTTTCTCGCGCGCCACCGTGGAGATGAACGAGCGGGGCTCCTGGGCGGTGCCGTATTTCAACAACGAGTATCGTTTTGACAAACCGCCGCTCACCTACTGGTGCATGGAGCCGGGGCTGGCCTTGTTTGGAAAATCCGAGATGGCGGTGCGACTGCACTCGGTGCTGTGTTCGTGGCTCATCGCGCTGGTGCTCTTCGAGATGGCCGTGCTGCTGGGGGCCGGGAAAGGGCAGGCCTTTTTCGCCGGTGCGGGATGGCTGACCTGCTTGCAGGTGATTCTCCATGGCAGGACAGCCGTTGCGGACGTGCTTTTGATCCTGTGGATCGTCACGGCGATGTACTGCCTGTTGAAGATCGGCAGGCGCGCCGGGCAGAAGCGGGTGGTGCTGGATCGCTGGTTCTGGGGGCTTGTGGGGAGCCTTGCCTTGGGCTTCCTCGCAAAGGGACCACTGGCGTTTCTGGTGCCGGGCCTGGCGATGGCCCTGGGTTGGCTGGCGCTGTGGCGGGCCAAACAGGCCGCCGGGCCACTGGGTCGAGCTGCGCTGAATCTTGGGGTCGCGTTGATTCCCGCCATGGCCTTGGTGGCGCTGTGGGGCATCCCGGCGCTGAAGTTGACGAATGGAGCGTACTTTGATGTGGGGATCGGCAAGCACGTGGTGGAGCGCGGCACGATGTCCTTCAACAAGCGCAAGTCCGTGCCGGGGTTGTATTACCTGGTGGTCATGATTCCTTTCCTGTTGCCATGGACGGCCTTGCTGCCCAGGGCGCTGGCTGACGCCTGGCGAAAGCTCAACTGGGAGCGTGCGCTGATGTTGGGCTGGTTCGCCGCGCCGTTCCTGATTTTCGGTTTCTACGCCACGCAGCTGCCCCATTACATCCTGCCAGGCTATCCCGGGCTGATGGTGCTCATCGCGCTCATGGTGGGTGCGCCGGTTCTTGGTCAGAACCGGGCCGCCAGATGGTGGCGTGGCATCGCGGTGGGCTTGCCATTCCTGTTAGGGAGTGTGGCTCTCGCAGGTGGCTTGTTCGCCCTGTCACGGTTGGAGGACAAGTCCCTACCCACCGCCATTGCAGGCATCGGGGCGCTTTTCCTTTTGCTGGGGCTTGCCAGCCGGAGTATCTCCGGCGGGCGTCCCTTGGTGGGCGTCGTTTTTGCGATGGCTGGAGGCGCGCTGATGTGGCCGGTTTCGCAAGCGGCTCGAAATGCCCACCTCACGGTGCGGCTGCTCGCGGCGGTCGGGGAGCCTTCGCCGGGAGTGCTGCGATCCTGGGGCTTTGGTGAGCCGACCCTGGTGTGGTATTTCCAACGACCATGGACGTTCTCCGACAATGGCGATGGCCTTCCGATGACGGTGGTGCGGACAAGGCGCTGGCGCCTGGATGAAAAGACCCTGGCAGCGCTCTGGAAGGGCGAGCCCGCTTCTCCGGTGGATGATTACACCGCAGAGGCCCTTCAAAAGCTGCCGCCTGGCATACCCCGCTACGTGCAAGGCTGGAGTCCCGGTTCAAGCAGTTGGCTCGAATTGGCCTACGTCAAGGAAGAGGAGAAGTGACCGGTCGCTTCTCCCGGTAGATCGGCTGATAGCGCATCGCGTAGCGTTGCCGCTTGCCGATCCAGCGGGTGCACATGAGTGCCCAGAATACGCCGATGATGGACCCGTGCACCACATCGATGGGGAAGTGGTTGTTGCCGTGAAGTCTCGCCCACAACATGCTGATGGAAAAAAGGATGCAAGGCACGATGAGACGCGGAAAGGCAATGGCCAGCACCGTGCATCCGGCAACCGTGCTGGCGCTGTGGCCGGATGGATAGCCGTAGTAGCGGCGGTTGAGCGTGGGGCCGACGAAATCCAAGGAGGTGACGTTGGCCTTGATGCAGGTCGATGGTCGGGGTCTGCCGACCAGTGGCTTCAGCACTTGTACGAAGACTCCCGTCAGGGCACCTGCCATGAAGAAGCTCAAGGCCACCCTCTGCATGCGCCGGCTGTTGCATCGATAGGCGACGAGCATCAGCAACAAAGTGCCGACGAGATTGAAGTAATGAAACTCCCCGATCTCGGAGATCAGCAGGGATACCGGGCGAAGTCCTCTCATCTCCACGTTCTGGACCGCCTGGAAAATGGTTTGCTCGAATGGCAAAAGCAGAGCTGCCGAGAGCACCAACAGCAGCATGAGGCCCATCCAGGCCTTCAGCGAAACGTTCCGGCATGTTCTCCACATGAAAGCCCACACGAGCTTCCAATCGCGCACCATCGTCATGTCGCAGCCAAGTCTGCTTTGGCCCTCGACTGAAGCAAAATTTCAGTGAAGCGGGGGGCGGACGGTGGCATTTTTGACATTTTCTCGAAGAACTTGCGAGCGTCTGAACTCTGCCGCTCTTGCTTGAGCACGAAACTCGAGGCCCGAGGGTGACCGATTCCCAGCCATCCCTTGCCAGCGCCGCAGCCTACTCCATCCGCACTTCTGAACCGTCGAAGGCTGACCATGCGCGGACTTGAAGGGCGCACCCCCATGAAGACGACCCCGGCTTCGGGAAATCGACCCCATCACGGACCGCGGCGTTGGGGGCATTCGGAGACGACATGCGGGGCTTGAGAACCGCTGGAGGGGGCGGCAATGGGAAGAATTCGTTGCGGTGTGGGGTGGGGGATGAAATGGGCGGGTGGGGACAATGAATGAGCTGCACGCACTCGACACTGGATCACTTTTTCTTCGCCAAAGGAATTTTGGCGGCGGTGAGGATGTCATCGAGAGGCTTTTGCGAGCCAGTGATGGTTGCTTCCCCTATGCGTTTCTCTCCTGAGAAAATCCATATCTTGTCACAATGGAAACAGGTGACGAAGTCGTAGATGCCCCCCTTCGACGTAATGGCCCTGAGGGAATGCCTCGGTGAAAAGCACATCGCGGAACCTCCGCCGGAATTCTTCACCGCATCGGTCAACGTGGAGATGGCGCTGCCCTTGGTCTCTGGAGTCACAAGTTCAGTTGAGCCGAGAATCTTGAATCCGTGGTGTTTCTGTTCGGGCTTCAGTTCTTCGTTTGCTTCTTTTCGGGTCATTGGCGGATCCAACGAAAAGAGGATGAATTTCACACCGCTTTGGAGGGCTTCGGCTGCCTCGTCCGGAAGCTTGTTCGGCGGTCTGACAGGGTTCGTTTTGGAAGGTGGCGCTTTGGGCGAAGGCGCATCGGGTGGCGCGGCAAATCCCAATGAGGCGAAAAACAGGGTGGCGGCGATGAAGAATCTCATGAAGTGAATGAGCTTGATGGGACTCCGGGATGATAGGGAACTCCGACGGCCCAACAAGAAGTTTGGCCTCGGCTATGGCCTGCTTCGCTGAAGCTTTGAATGCCGAAGAAACTCCAGAGACGGACTGGAGCAGGGATGATCCTGCGATGTGAACTTTTGCTTGTGGAATGGGCGTCGGGGCTCTTCATTCACACCGATGCTTCGGTTGGTGAACGCGCTTTTCCTGATCGCCCTGTTTCTGGGCTTGGGAGTCCGTGCGTCCGGAGCGCACTTTGATTTCTGTCCGCCGAAGGTCCATGAGGAGGCCTGCTGTGATGGGCATGACGAGGTCGCCGACTCCGAGCATGGTCCGAAGTGCCCGCCGTTTCATCATGATCACGACCATCATCATGGTGAGTGCTGCACGACTCCGATGTGGGGTATGCTGAAGCACGCTGAGTTTCTCGTTTTCCCTGAGTGGAAGTCCGGCCCGCGTGGGCGGAGTGGCAATGAGCACCCGCCGGAAGGCCCAGTGCTGCCGCTGGACAAGCCGCCGATTATTTGAATCTGAAAACGCTCCGGTGTCCGGAGTCGTGGCCTGTTAGCACAGGCCGCTCGTTTTCACCGTGAAGCACTCTGAGGGTGAGTCACGTCCATGCGCCCATCTTTTGAGGTAGTTGATTCAAATCATCCTTTTCATGCATCCATTTCGTTTGCCTGCCGTCGCAGCCTTCCTGCTCACGGCGATTCCCCTCCACGCGGAACCTTCCGTGGTCGTGTCGCTGGCGAGTGTCAGCGACCGCATCCGTGCCCAGAACCCCGATCTTGCCGCCGCTCGTCTCCGCATTCAGGAGGCGCTTGGTCGGATGAATCAATCCGGTCGCCTCGACAACCCGGAACTCGAAACCTCAATCCAACAGACCCCCAGCTTTCGGGAAGGAACGATCCAGATCGGCCTGTCGCAACGCTTTCCAGTGACCGACCGGCTTCGTTTGGAAAAGCAGGTCTCGCTTTCCCAACTAAAGGCCGCCGAGGCCGAAGTGCGAGAGGTCGAGAGGACCCTCGTTGGCAAGGCCCGTCAGGGAATCGTCAATGTTCTCCTGCTCCGGCAGCGGCGCGAGTTGCTGCGGGAGCAGTTCGGGGTTTCCAGTGAGTTCGCGGCCTTCCTGTCCGAGGTGGTGGCGAAGGGTGAGGGCTCGGCGCTCGATGCCGGGCAGG
>JAIYDT010000336.1 GCA_027487355.1 Verrucomicrobiaceae bacterium | reverse complement strand
CGGTGATGCCCGAGTGCTTGGTGAAGGCCTGGACGATCGGGAGGAAGGAATAGGTCGCGAGCGCTGGGGCTTCGTCGGTCTTGGTGTAGATGATGGTGGGAACTCCGGACATGGTCGTAGGGGTCGGTTGAAACCGGCCTTCGACTAGGGATTTCCAGCCCCGTGGTCAATCCCGGGCCTTGAAATGCGCGGATTCCTTTCCGCAGAGGGCAGCCTCAGTCTTCCTCTTCCTCCGGTGTCTCGCCCGGGTGGAACTGGGAGATGATCTTGTCGATGGCTTCGATGATCCCCCAGGTGCCCCGTTTGCGCTGATACTTCCGCCAGAGGATGTCGCGGAGTTCGCGCCAGAGTTCGACGGGGACCGGGTGGACGATTTCCCAATCGGGATCGGTCTTCAGGGTCGTGAGAAAGGTCCAGCGACCGCCCTGATAGTTGGCGCGGAAGTATCGGAGACCTTCGTCGGTGCGCTCGCGCCATTCGTGACTTTCCATGGCCGGACTGTGGTCATCAGGCATCGAGAGTCCAAGCCGGAACTTGGCACTTGGAACTTGGAAGTTCCCTCTGTCAGCATCCACAGCGTGCGCCGCGCCTTGCAAAGTGATGTCTTGAAAATCCTCGCCTACGTGGTGGCGGCGCTGCTTCTTGGGTCGCTTCTGGCTCCCTGGCTCTACACGCTTGGCAAGGCTCTGGCGGAAGTGACTCAAGGGAAGCAGACGAACGGGTTCCTTGAGTGGCTGGCCTCCGCCTGCCGGAAGGCTGAGTTTCCGAGATTCTTCAATCGTGCTTTGCTGCTTTCCGCGTTGTTGCTGCTGTTTCCGCTGGTCCGGTGGCTGGGCATGGAGCGCGGCAGGCAGGCGCATCGGGATACGCCCTGGTCATTGAGGCGGCCGGAGACTGCGATGGGCACGAATGAAGGTCAGCCATTGAAACGGAATCTCCGGGGGCCTCAGCAGTTGTTGCTGGGCTGGGTGCTGGCGGCCGGGGGGTTGTTGCTGATGGGCCTGCTCCTCGTCCAGGCCGGGGTTTTCGTGTGGCGAGATGCCTCGTTGGCACCCGGCATCGCCCCGGTCAATGGGTGGAAGGTGGTGCGTTCGGCCATGGGGCCGGCGGTCTTTGTCTCGGTGATCGAGGAAATCCTGTTCCGCGGGGTGCTGCTGGGGCTTTTCATGAGGGCGATGCGTTCATGGCCGGCGATCATTTCCGTGTCCCTGCTTTTCGCCTTCGTCCATTTCCTGCAGCCACCCGCCGGCGTGGTGGTGCCGGATCCGGAGTCGGCGACGGCGGGATTGTGGTTGATTTGGCAGATCATGGGGAGGTTTGCCCAACCGCTCGCCCTCTTTTCGGGTTTTGCCACTTTGACGGCCGTGGGGCTGGTGCTGGGTTGTGCAAGGTGGCGCACGGCTTCACTCTGGCTGCCAATCGGGCTCCACGCCGGATGGATCTTCGGGGTGGCGGTTTTCAAGGCGATCACCTGGGTGGCTCCGGGAGGCACTCCGGCCGCGGGTTTGCTGATCGGCTCCACCCTCCGCGAGGGCCTGGTGCCGCTGGTCGTGATCCTGGCGACCGGCGTGGTGGTTCAACGTTTCACCCACGTTTCACGAGATGGAACCAGCCCCGCCGAATGAGGTCTTCAGGCGTGGCTCGCTCAGCCGCTTGCTCGACCTCCTCTATCCGTCATCCTGTGTGCTCTGCGCCACCGGGTTGCGCGATGGGCGTTCGCTTTGTTCGGGTTGTTCCGAGGGGCTGCCCCGCCTGAAAGCTCCGTTCTGTTCGGTCTGCGGCGAGGGCTTCGACGGTCGGATCGAGGGGGAGTTCGAATGCCCGAACTGCAAGGACCTGAGTTTCGCCTTCGAGTTCGCCCGACCCGCCCTGTTCTATGACGAGCGGGCGATGGAGCTGATCCACCGCTTGAAATACGGTCGAGAGATCCACCTCGCCCGTGAACTCGGCTCGCTGGCGGCGGAGTCGTTCGAGGATCCTCGTTTGGTCGAGGCGAGGTCGGGAAACTGGCCGCTCGTCCCGGTGCCGCTGCATCGGAGCCGTTTCCAGCATCGCCATTTCAACCAGTCGGCGGAGATCGCTCGGGTGCTGGCGAGAGCGACGGGCCTGCCGATGTTGAAGGCCTTGAAACGCACCCGACGCACGGAAACCCAGACCCGGCTGAGCCGTGCCCAGCGCCTGGCGAACCTGCGCGGGGCCTTTTCCCTGAGCGCTGCGGGCTTGAAATTCTCCGCTGCCAAGCCTCAGGGAGCGGTGCTGATCGATGACGTTTTCACCACCGGTTCAACCGTTCACGAATGCGCCCGGGTGCTCCGTCGCGGCGGGGTTCAAAAGGTGGTTGTCGTGACCGTCATGCGCGGCTAGCGTCCACCCCACGGCGTTGTTCGCCTCCGAATTTCCACCACCATGGGCATTTTCAACAAACCCCGCCTCCGCAGCCGCGAAAAGCGCGATGACATGCCGGAAGGCCTCTGGGCCAAGTGCCCCGAATGCGGCGCGATGCTCCACACGCTGGAGCTGAAGCAACACCTCCAGACCTGCCACCACTGCGGAAACCATTTCCTCATGGACTCGTCGGAGCGGATCACCCTGCTCGCCGATCCGGGAAGCTTCGAGGAAACCGACGCCGGCCTCGTTTCCGCGAACCCGCTCGGCTTTGCGGGCTATGAATCGAAGACCGCCGCGCTGCGGGAGAAGACCGGCCTGAATGACGCCGTCGTCACCGGTCGCATCACCGTCGGCGGCAAGCCCGCGATGATCGCGGTGATGGATTTCAAGTACTTCGCCGGCTCAATGGGCTCGGTGGTCGGGGAAAAGATCACCCGCGCCGTGGAGACCGCCATCGCGGAAAAGCGCGGCGTCATCATCGTTTCCGCCTCGTCCGGTGCCCGCATGCAGGAAGGGATGCTGTCGCTGATGCAGATGGCCAAGACCTGCGGCGCACTGGCCCGCCTTTCCGAGGCGAAGCTGCCCTACATTTCCGTTCTGACTCATCCCACCACTGGCGGTGTCACGGCTTCGTTCGCGACCATCGGCGACATCAATCTCGCCGAACCCAAGTGCATGATCGGCTTTGCCGGTCCGCGCGTGGTGAAGGAAACGACCCACCAGAACCTGCCGCCCGGTTTCCAGACGGCGGAGTTCATGCTCGATCACGGCCTCATCGACGCCATCGTCCCGCGCACCAAGCTGCGCGACAAGCTGGTCGATCTGCTGGCCTACATGATGCCGGACTGACGCTTCCGTGCGATGACCTACCGCGACGCGATCGACTGGTTGTTTTCCACCCAGATGTTCGGCATCAAGCTGGGCCTCGACGGGCCGCGGCATTTGCTGAAGGAGTCGCTGGCCTATCCATCCAGCAACACAAAGGTCATCCACGTCGCCGGAACGAACGGCAAGGGCAGCACCTGTGCGATGATCGACAGCGTGGCCCGCGCCGGGGGCATGCGCACCGGGCTGTTCACCTCGCCGCACCTCATCGACTACCGGGAGCGGATCAAGGTATCCGGCGTGGAGATCCCCGAGGAGGACTGCGCCGAACTGCTCACCGACCTGCGCGGGATCTGCGAGCGGATGGAGACGCATCCGACGTTTTTTGAAATCACTCTCGCCCTGGCGATGCGCTGGTTCCGGACGAGGGAATGCGAGTTGATCATCCTCGAAACCGGCATGGGCGGCCGCATGGATGCCACGACTGCGGTGCCGGCCGATGTTTGCGTCATCACGCCGATCGGACTGGATCACATGCAGTGGCTCGGAGAGACGATCGAGCTGATCGCGGCGGAAAAGGCGGGCATTTTCCTGGAAGGCGTGCCGGTCGTGTCCTCGGCGCAGGAACCGGGGGCGAAATTCGTGCTCCAAAAGGAAGCCAACGAGAAGCGCAGCCCGATCGAGTTCATCGAAGAGCCCTTGAACGGCTATCCGATCGCGCTTCAGGGCCCGCATCAGTCGAGGAACGCCGCGCTTGCTCTGGCAGCGCTGCACCAGCTCGGCATGCGGCTGGACTATGATGTCGTCCACTATGGGCTGTCGAAAGTCCGCTGGCCGGGACGCTTCGAACGCTTTCCGGCGGAGGTCCGTCCCGAGATCATCCTCGACGGCGCGCACAATCCCCACGCAGCCGAGGTTCTCGCGGAAACCTGGCGGCAGCAGTTTGGGGAAACGAAAGCGACCCTTCTCTTCAGCGCGGTGTCCTCGAAGGACATCAGCGGCATCCTCGCGGTGTTGGCTCCGCTGGCGGAACGGATTCATCTTTG
>JAIYDT010000057.1 GCA_027487355.1 Verrucomicrobiaceae bacterium | reverse complement strand
CCGGCGGGCTGTTGGTGGCGACGGGTTTCCCCAAGCAGGCCGACATTGCCAAGGCGGTCCGGGCGGAGCGGACGGGACGCGAGGGCGTTCTGGCGGAACCAGCCAAGCGCACCAGAAAGCGGAAGGCCTGATGAAGATCTATCTGGACTCAACGGTGCTGGTGGCCGCCGTCACCGACATCGAGCCATTCCATGAAGACGTTGAACATCGAACCTCCAACATTTAACATCGAAGGAAGAGATTTGAATGACGATTGATGAATGACGATTGTTGATTTTTGAATGGAAGAGGCTGGGCGCAGTCAGTCTCTGATCCATGATCCATGATCCATGATCCATGATCCACCATCCCCGATCTCCAATCTCCGATCCTCTTCCTGACCACTGAATCCTGACAACTGACCACTCCTCTTCCTGAAAACTTGAAACTGAACACTTGAAACTCTCTTCAATGGTCGGGACCACTCTCTTCGAGGAAGACCCGGAGCAAGATGCGCCGGAGACGGACTGGAGCGGGACGCATCCAGCCACGGTGATCACCGATCACCCGGCACTCTCAACTCTCCACCTTCTTCCTCCCCACCATCTTCGCGATGACGAGGTAGAAGACGGGGACGAGGAAGATGGCGAGGACGGTGCCGGTGACCATGCCGCCGGCGACGCCGGTGCCGATGGCGTTCTGGCTGGCACTGCCGGCCCCTTTGCTGAGGACCAGGGGCATGACTCCGAGGATGAAGGCGATGGAGGTCATGAGGATGGGTCGGAGGCGGAGTTTCACCGCTTCGAGGATGGACTCGATGAGTCCCCTGCCCTGCTTCTGGAGGTCGAGCGCGAACTCGATGATGAGGATGGCGTTCTTGGTGGAGAGGCCGACGGTTGTTAGAAGGCCTACCTTGAAATAGACGTCGTTGGGGAGTTCGCGGAAAGTGGCGGCGGCGAGGGCTCCGAGGATGCCGAGGGGGACGACGAGGATGACGGCGACGGGGACCGACCAGCTTTCGTAGAGGGCGGCGAGGCAGAGGAAGACGATGAGGAGGGAGACCGCGTAAAGGGCCGGGGCCTGGTTGCCGGAGATGCGTTCCTCCAGCGACTGGCCGCTCCATTCGTAGCCGATGCCGGGCGGGAGCTGGGCTGCCATTTTCTCCATCTCCGCCATGGCCTCGCCGGAGCTGGTGCCGGGCGCGCCGGAGCCGACGATGTTGACGGCGGGCAGGCCATCGTAGCGCTGGAGCTGGGGCGAGCCGAAGGACCAGGTGGCGGTGGTGAGGGCGGAAAGCGGGACCATGCCGCCCTCCTTGTTGCGGACGAAGACTTTCCCGAGGTCCTCGGGTTTCATGCGGAAGGCGGCGTCGAGCTGGAGGATCACGCGCTGGACGCGGGAGCCGTTGACGAAGTTGTTCACGTAGGCCGAGCCGAAGGCGGTCTGCATGGTGGTGTTGATGTCGGCCAGCGAGACTCCGAGGGCGCTGGCCTTGTCCTGGTCGAGTTCGATCTTCAACTGCGCGGCGTCGTCGAGTCCCTGCGGTCGCACGCCGAGGAGGGCGGGATTTTTCGATGCCATGCCGAGGAGCTGGTTGCGCGCGGCATTGAGCTGCTCGTGGCCCACGCCGCCGACGTCCTGGAGCCAGAAGTCGAAGCCGGACGAGGTGCCGAGCTCGGGGATGGCGGGTGGATTGAGCGGGAAGACGATGGCGTCCTTGATGCCGCCGAGGCCCATCATGGCGCGCTTGATGACCTGCTGGACATGGTGCTCCTGTCCCTGGCGGTCGGGGTGCTCCCAGGGCTTCAGGCGGAGGAAGGCGAGGCCGGAGTTCTGGGCCTTTCCGGCGAAACTGAATCCGGCGACGGTGAAGTAGTGCTCGATTTCCGGCTGCTTCGCGAAGTAGGCCTCGACCTCGCGCAGCGCCTCGGCGGTGCGGGCGTCGGTGGCGCCGACCGGCAGGCTGATGAGGGCGAGGAAATAGCCCTGATCCTCCTCGGGAAGGAAGGCGGAGGGCATGCGCTGATAGAGGACGCCGACGCCGGCGACGATGCAGAGCAGCACCGCGATGCCGGCCCAAGCGCGTTTCAAGAGGCCGCCGACCCAACCTTGATAGCGGTCGGTCATCGCATCGAAGCCACGATTGAACCAACCGAAGAAGCCGCGCTTGGCGTGATGGTGACCCGCGTCCACGTCCTTCAGCAGGGTGGCGCAGAGGGCCGGTGTGAGGGAGAGTGCGAGGAAGACTGAGAACAGCATGCACGACACCATCGACATCGTGAACTGGCGGTAGATCGTGCCGACCGAGCCTCCGAAGAAGGCCATCGGGATGAACACGGCCGTGAGCACCAGCGTGATGCCGATGAGGGCGCTGGTGATCTGGCCCATCGCCTTTTTCGTGGCCTCCTTCGCGGACAGCCCCTCCTGGCTCATGATGCGCTCGACGTTCTCGACCACGACGATGGCGTCATCGACGAGGATGCCTATGGCCAGCACCATGCCGAACATCGTCAGCGTGTTGATGGAAAATCCGAAGGCCGCCATCAGTCCGCAGGTGCCCAACAGCGCGACCGGCACGACCAGAGTCGGGATGAGCGTGGCGCGGAAATTCTGGAGGAAGAGATACATCACCAGGAAGACGAGGATGATGGCCTCGACGAGGGTCTTCAGCACCTCCTCGACGGAGATCTTCACGAAGGTGGAGGTGTCGAGCGGGTAATCGACGCGGACGCCCTGCGGGAAGAAGGGCTTCAGGCGTTCGATTTCCGTACGGATCGCCTCGGCGGAATCGAGGGCATTGGCGGTGGGGGAAAGCTTCACTGCGGCGGCGGCGGCGGGCTTGCCGTCGATGCGGGCATTGATCGAATAGTCCTGGCCACCGAGCTCCACGCGGGCAACATCGCGGAGGCGGACACGTGAGCCATCGGGGTTCACGCGGAGGATGATTTCCTGAAACTCGGAGGCCTCGCGCAGGGTGCCGCGGCCTTGAAGGATGACATTGAGCTGCTGGCCGTCGGTGGCGGGGAGTTGGCCGAGCTGGCCCACGGGCACCTGGGTGTTCTGGGCCTGGATGGCGGCGGTGACATCCCCGGGGGTCAGGTTGTAGGCGAAGAGCTTGTCGGGATCGAGCCACACGCGCATCGCATACTGGGTGCCGAACTGGATGACCTCGCCCACGCCCTGGAGACGACGCAGCGGATCGAGCACGCTGGCGGCCATGTAGTTGCCGAGGCTGATGGCGTCCATGCTGCCGTCCTCGGAGGAAAGCGTGATGAACATCATGTAGTTCCGCGTGGCCTTGGCGACGACCACGCCCTGCTGCTGGACGGTGAGCGGGAGGCTGGGCGTGGCGAGCTGGACCTTGTTCTGGACCTGGACCTGGGCCACGTCGGCATTGGTGCCGGGCTTGAAATACAGGGTGATGATCGCCGTTCCGTTGGCATCGGACGCGGAGTTCATGTAGAGCAGGTTGTCGATGCCGTTGAGCTGCTGCTCGATGACCGAGGTCACGGTGTCGCTGAGCGTTTCCGAAGAGGCCCCGGCGTAGTTGGCGGTGATCGAGACCGAGGGAGGCGCGACGGGCGGATACTGCGCGACCGGCAGCTTGGTGATGGAGATCAACCCGAGCAGGGCGATCAGGATGGCGACCACCCAGGCGAAAACGGGACGGTCGATGAAGAAGCGGGCCATGGTGGGGAAAACTCGAAATTCTAAATCTTAAATTCGAAACGGGGGAAGAGAGGGGCCAGTGGTCAGGATTCAGCGATCAGCGAAGAGATGAATCACGACTTACCACTCACCATTCACCTAACTCTTCCCTGCCTTGTTGGACGGGACAAAGGGGCTGGGGACGACGGTGGCGCCGGGGCGGGCCTTGAGGTGGCCTTCGATGATGACGCTCTCACCTGCCTTGAGGCCGTCGGTGACGATCCATTTGTCGCCGGTGGCGGCGGAGGTGTGGATCATACGGAGTTCGACGGTCTTGTTTTCCCCGACGACAAAGACGCTTCCGGCTCCGCCCTGGGCACGGGTGACGGCGCGTTGCAGGACGGTGAGCGAGGGCTCGCGTGCGCCGAGGCTGATGCGGATGCGGGCGAACATGCCGGGCAGGAGCAGACGGTCGGGATTGGGAAACTCGGCCCGCAGGGCGACCATGCCGGTGGAGGGATCGACGCTGACCTCGGAGAACAGGACCTTTCCCGGATGGGCATACTCGGTGCCGTCATCGAGGAGCAGTTTCACCGTCGTCTTCGGCGAGGCGAAGGGCTCGAGCTTGCCCTCGCTGATCGAGCGCTTGAGGGCATTGAGCTCGTTGGCGGACTGGGTGAAATCGAGATGGACCGGATCGAGCTGCTGGATGACGGCGAGCCGGGTGGCGTCGCCCTGACCAACCAGTGCCCCCTCGGTGACCTGGGCCTTGCCGATGCGTCCGTTGATGGGAGCGGTGACGGTGGCGTAGCTGAGGTTGAGTTCGGCGGTCTTCACCCCGGCCTCGGCGGAGAGGACCTCGGCCTCGGCAACCTTGAGGGCGTTGGCGGCGTTTTCCGCCTCCTGATGGCTGACGGCCTTGGAGTCGGCGAGCTTTTCGTAGCGCACGGCGATCGAGGCGGCCTGATCGCGGGTGGCGCTGGCCACGGCGAGGGCGGCCTTGGCGCGGGCGAGGGCGGCTTCCAGCGGGGCGGGATCAATCTTGAAAAGGGTCTCGTCGGCTTTGACCTCGGCTCCTTCGACGAAAGTCTGATGGAGCAGAATGCCGGGCACGCGGGCGCGGACCTCGGCGGTGCGGATGGCGTGGATGCGGCCAGGGAGGTCGATTGAGACGTTGACTGGTTCGGAAACCACGGGAGCCACCGTCACAGCAGCCGGAGGCATCTGGGGAGGACCGGCGGGGGCTTTCTTTCCACAGCCGGACAGGCAGAGGGCGGCGAGGAGGAAGACGGGGAAATGGGCGGCGTTCATGAAAGGGCGGAGAAGAAGCAGGAAACGTGCGGGCGTCCCGGGACCACGTTTGATAAACCGGGACCTGTCGCGCCGGAATGACTTTGTTGTTTCCAGAGTGGAAACCTCAGGTTACCAGTCGTGCGGGATGGAACTGAGGCACCTGCGCTACTTCGTGACCGTGGCGGAAGAACTGAACTTCCGAAAGGCGGCCGGGCGCATGAACGTCACCCGCCCGGCATTGAGCAAGCAAATCAAGGATCTGGAGACGGAACTTGGCGTGCAATTGCTGGAACGCAACACCGTTCGCGTTTCATTGACCGAGGCCGGCACAACCTATCTGCATGAGGCGCGGGCGATCCTCTCCCGCGTCGAGCAGGCAAAACTGCTGGCCCGCGAGGTGCACTCCGGCCGCAGGGGCAACCTGCGGATTGCCAGCGTGGGACCGATCGCGGCGGGGTTCATGCCCGAGGCGCTGAAGTCCTTCGGGGATGAGTTTCCGGAGGTGGACGTCAGTTTCGTGGAGATGATGCCGCCGGAGCAGGCGGATGCGCTGGCCAAGGGCGTGATCCATGTCGGCTTCGCCTATGGCAAGAAGACCTCGCTGCCGCGAGGCATGCAGAGCCTGAAGGTGCTGAACGCGAAGTTCGGCATCGGCATGTCGCATCACCATCCGCTCGCCGACCGCAGGAGCGTGAGCTTCGATGACATCTCGCGGGAAACCCTTTTGTTCCTGGGTCGCGAGTCGGAATCGGTGCACTGCTCGGACGGTCTCGAATTGTTCAAGAGCGAGGGGAGAAAGCCCGGAGCGATGCGCTTCATTCAGGGCTTCGACTCGCTGCTGACGATGGTGGTGGCCAGCCAGGGCATTTCCCTGCTGCCGAGGATCCTCGATCTCAACCGCATTCCCGGCCTGGTGCTGAAACCGCTGATCGCCGAAAGGGCCTCGCTGGAATTCAACATGTGGGCGGTGTGGCGGAAGGACGAATCCTCGACGCTGGTGCACGAGTTCATCCAGCGACTGAAGGATCGCGTGGCACCGGTGAAGCGGGGTGCTTAGTCCGGAGTGGAAATTTTTCGCAGGTGCTCGCAAAGCAGCGAGATCCGTTCGCCGGCGGAGTCGGTTTCCAGAATGCGCTGCCGCAGGTTCGGTTCATGGACGAACTGCTGGGCCACGATGTCTGTGAGCAACGGCGGTTCATCGGCGCGGTGCAGCAGGGTCATGACCGACTGCTTCACTTCATCGGGCAGCTCGCGGATCGCATCCTCGACCGCGCCGCGCAGAGTGGCAATGGCCGCAGCAGCCTGGGACTCCGGCTCGAAGGTGGTGATGCGGGGCTTGATGGAAGCGAAGGGGTAGCCGTGATCGAGATGCCATTCGGTGAACTCGACGCGGATGACGCCATGCAGCAGCAGGCGTGAGGTGCCGTCCTCCTGTTCATGCGAGGCGCGGACGAGTCCAATGGTCCCGACCGGGGACGCGCAGGCACCGGGGTTCTTCGTTTCCGGCTTCAGCAGGCGGGTCACGGCGAAGAAGCAACTGCCCTCGATGGACTCCTCGAGCATTTTCCGGTAGCGGGGCTCGAAGATGTTCAGCGGCAGCCCGCCATGTGGAAACAGCGTGCAGTCCGGAAGCAGCATCACGCCGCAGGTTTCAGGAATATGGAGGGCGGACATGGGATAAAGGGAACGTCGAACATCGAACTTCCAACATTGAACATCGAAGTAAAGAGCGTGCAAATTTCTTCCTTCGACCTTGGACGTTCAATGTTCGAAGTTCGATGTTCAACTCTGCGTCATCACGCCTTTGCGCGAGGGATTTTTCACCGAGTCGATGAGGCGGTGAACGGCTTCCGGCCATTCGCGCTGGGCGGCGAGTTCGAGGGCGTGGGGAATGGGATGGCCGGAGAAAAAAAGCAGCTTTGAGGCGGACTTGATCGCCTGTCGGACCTCGCTGTCGAAGCCATTTCGGCGCAGGCCGATGACATTGAGTCCAGCGAGTTGGTTCTGGCCGTGGACCATGTGGTAGGGCGGGATGTCCTGGCTGATGGCCGCATTTCCCTGCGAAATGGCAAAGTCGCCGATCTTGATGAACTGGTGGAAACCCGCACCGCCGCCGAGGAAGACGCGGTTGCCGAGGTGGATGTGGCCGGCGAGGAGGACATTGTTGGCGATGACGTTGTGATCGCCCATGTGG
>JAIYDT010000276.1 GCA_027487355.1 Verrucomicrobiaceae bacterium | reverse complement strand
TGAAAATCCGATTCGTGCCACGATGACTTTCTCATCCTCTCCGATTCGATGAAAGCGCATGACTTCGGGCCTTGCCATCGCGGCGAGCAAGTCCTCGGGAAAGAGATCCTTCATCGTGGTGCCCAATGGCAGCCGCAGGCTTTCGTTTTCCCGGCGCTCCGGAGCTTTGTGGGAAATGGCATTCTTGAGTCTCCAGCTGGCCACACCGAGAATCACGAAGATCAATATCCCGCAAATTTGCCACCGTTTCATCTTCAGCCGAGTGAGCCTGGTGCCGCAGCGTGGGAAAGCACCTCCAGAATTCGGCTCGCGGCGATGAGGCCGAAGGTGGCGGTGACGGGGGTGGCGGTGCCGTAGCCGCTTTCGCAACTGAGGCGCAGATTCGCGTCGGCCTGCTTTTCAGTGGAAACGGAGCCATCGCACTGCGGAAAGACCGGCTGCTCGTCGGAAAACACGGCGGTGATGCCGAACTTTTTGACCTTCTTCCCATCGGCCGCCTTGGCGAAGCCGTAGTCCGAGCGCAGCCGACGGCGGACCTGGGCCAGCAGGGCGTCGTTGGCGCTTTTGGAAAGATCCTCGACGCCGATCCTCGAGGGATCGCGTCGTCCCCCGGCCGCGCCGCAGGTGACGACCGGGATGCCACGGCGCACGCATTCGGCGAGGAGCAGGGTTTTCTGACGGACGGTGTCGATGGCATCGACCACGGCGTCGAATCCACGATCAAGGATCTCGGCGAAATTTCTCTCACCGAAAAAGGTCGGCAGGATCTCGATTTCGCAGGTCGGATGGATGGCTCGGACGCGTTCGGCCATCGCTTCGGTCTTCTGCTTGCCGATCTGCCCGTCCATCGCGTGGAGCTGGCGGTTCACGTTGGTGACGCAGATTTCATCGAGATCGACGAGCGTGAGGTGGCCGATGCCGGAGCGGGCCAGAGCCTCGACGGTCCATGAGCCGACGCCACCGATGCCAATGACCGCGACGCGAGCATTCCGGAAGCGGGCAAGTGCGGCGGTGCCATAGAGGCGGGCGATGCCACCGAAGCGGAGATCGAAGTCGTCGGACACCGGCTCAGGCGACGTAAAGCTCTTCCACCGATACGCTCAGCCCGATGGACGCGAAGAACACCTCGCCGCTTGTGTGGACATGAGGGACGTCCCAACCTTCGGAGCGACGGAAGACGGTGACTTCCGGAGCCTTCGAGTTCTGGCTCACCACGGCGTACTCCTCCAGCGAGGGAATGCGCTGATACATCAGGAATTTTTCCACACGGTCGCGGTTTTCGTTTTCGGAAAGAACCTCGATCAGGAGTTTCGGCGAGTGGATGAAGTTCGGATCGTTGTCGGCCGGATCGCAGGCGACCATGATGTCCGGGTAGAGGTAGAAGGTCCGGCCGAAGATCTCGAGGTGGAGCTTCATGTCGGATTTGAAGGCCTCGCATTTCCCACTGCCAATGTGGTCTCCGATCTTTCGGAAAAGTCGACCGCTGACACGTTCATGTCCGCGACTCGCCCCGGCCATCGCGATGACGGCCCCGTGATGGTATTCATGACGGCATTCCGAGAGCTTTTCCCCTTCGAGAAATTCCTGCTCGGTGATGAAGTCCGGGTTGATGGGAGCGAACGCGCCGTAAGCCATGGGTGCAATCTAGCCTGAGGTGCGGCCGATGACAAGGTTCCGTCAGATTCCAGCCGCCCACAATGCGGCGTGGATCTTGAAGTCGATCGCCAGACCCTCGGCTTCCTTCTGTTTCAGCCAGGTGCGCAGGTTGGCTTTCGGCACCAGATGGACCGCGATGTCCTCCCCAGCGACGCCGCCACCATCGTGCTGGCGGGTGAGATGAGTGGCATGGAAAAGGTTGGTGAATTCCGAAGTCATGCCGGCCGAAGTCGGAGAAGTCACCAGAAGCTCCATCGACTCCGCCGCGTAGCCGGTTTCTTCCAACAACTCCCGGCGAGCGGTCTCTGCCAAGGATTCCCCGGCAAACTCGGCCTCATCCCCCACCAACCCGGCCGGGATCTCGATCACCCGACGCTGAATGGGCACGCGGAACTGCTCGATGAGCACGATTTCCTGCTCAGGCGTCTCCGCGAGGATGCCCACACAGGCGTCGGTCTGGGGACGGCGCACGAAATCCCAGGTGCCGATCCGATACATTGCGAGCCAGCGGGTGGAGAACAGCGTTTCGATTTCAGGCATGAGCGGCTGCATTCTAACGGCCGATCCGATCCGCGACAAGCCCCCACCCGAAAGACGGGGAAGAAACAGTGGCGCATCCGCGTAAAGGGCGTTACCTCTCCGCAGACGATGTCCCGTCACGACTTCCAGATCCCCATCACTTTCAAGCATCGAATCGTGTTCACCCGCGATGCGTTTGCCCCAGGCAATGTTGCGCTGGAGGAAATTCTCAATGAAGGCGGCGGTCGGCGCGTGATGGCCGTGATCGAATCGAATGTCGCGACCGCCTGGCCACTTCTTGCAAGGCAGGTGCAGGGCTACCTCGAAGCCACTGGTCTGGATGTCCGGGCGGTGGACGTCCTGCCAGGAGGAGAAGCCGCGAAAGCGGATGACTCGCTGGTGCGGAGGATCTGGGAACGGATCGACTCCTGCCACATCGACCGCCACTCCTACCTCATCGCCATTGGCGGCGGTGCTTTTCTCGATGCCGTGGGATACGCCGCAGCCACTGCCCATCGTGGGGTGAGGCTGGTACGTTTCCCGACCACCACGCTCTCCCAGGACGACAGCGGTGTCGGGGTGAAATGTGCGATCAACCACTTCGGAAAAAAGAACTGGGTCGGTTCGTTCGGCGTGCCGTTCGCGGTGGTGAACGACTTCGCCTTTCTTCATTCCCAGGATGAAACAACCCGCCGGGCCGGCTTGATCGAGGCGGTCAAGGTGGCGCTGGTGAAGGACGCGGAGTTTTTCAAGTGGATCGAGGCGAACGTCGAAGGCCTGGCGCTTCTCGATCCGGATCTGTTAGAGACCTGCGTCGAGCGCTCCGCCCTGCACCATGCCCGGCACATCGCGCAGGGCGGCGATCCTTTCGAAGGCGGCAGCAGCCGACCGCTGGATTTCGGGCATTGGGCGGCCCACAAGATCGAGGCGCTGAGCAGCTATGAACTGGATCACGCCCATGCCGTGGCGGTGGGGCTTGCGCTGGACACGCTCTACTCGGCGAAGGTCGGATTGCTCTCGCCCGCTGCTGCGGAGCGGATTCTCAAGGTCGTGGAGACGCTGCACCTGCCACTCACCCATGAAGCGCTTGATCTGCGTGGGGCAGGCGGAAAACGACGGGTCTTTGATGGCCTTGAGGAATTCCGTGAGCATCTCGGCGGCCGCCTGACCGTCCTGCTTCTGACAGCTCCCGGCATCGGGATTGATGTGCATGAAATGGACGAGGCTCTGCTGGAAAGTTGCATCGTCGAATTGCAGGACCGCTGCTCGCTGAAGCACTGACCGCGTCACGAAACTTCGCCACGATCCAGCAGGTAGTCGATCAGCGCCCCACGGGCCTCGATGCCACTGGGCCTGCGTTCGGCAGCAGGAGCCGCCACGATGGCGGCGAGCTTCATCAACTTGCGCCCGCCGGATTGGGCGTCGTAGCTGTTGAGGACGATGGTGTAGCGACGATCTCCATCAGGCACCGGTTGACCCTTGAAGGTGAAGCGTTCGACCCGACCAGTGGAATCGAGTTTCAACTCGAAGGGCCAGAGCGTGCGATCGGACTTCGACTCCGCCGCGTCCTCGCGAACGATCTCGATGAGTTCGGCGGCGGTGAGCCTGGCGGTGACGAGGACATTCTCGTAGGGCAGGATTTCCCAGCAATCTGCCACGGTTTTCTGGCCAGGGGAAACGTTACCGGTGTTGAAACTGCCGTGGAACACGCCGTCGACTTCAGTGCCCTGCTTTTTCAGGGCGGCGGTGAAGGACTCGCAGAGAATCTGGACCAGGCGACTGTTGCGCCCGCTGCCGTCGATCGGCGCAGTCACTTTGCAAACCGGTCGGGCCAGCTGTTCGGCGGACTTTTTCAAGGTCGGCTCGGCCGATTCGATGACGGCGGGATCCGCCTCGAAGCGCTCATCCATCAGGACGGTGAAGGCGCGCTTGTCGATGAGTTTGCCCTTTTCGAGGTCGAAGGCGAGATCGACCCGACCGCAATGGATGCCGTGGTAGCTGGCCTGGGTGCAGAGCGCGCCATTGAGCATCCACGACGGCTGGTCCTGATGGGTGTGGCCGGCCAGGAAGACATCGACCTCCTTCACCTCGCGCAGAAGCTC
>JAIYDT010000371.1 GCA_027487355.1 Verrucomicrobiaceae bacterium | reverse complement strand
TCCTCGCGGGAGACGGTCACGCGATGCAGGTCCTTGATCGCGGCTGACTTCGTGAAACGCTCCGCATCCGCATCGTCCGGTGTCGCCGTCACCATCAGGCAGTAGTCCGGCTTCAGGACATCGCGGAAGAACTCCACCGATTGTGTCTTCGCGCCGATCCCATGATGCGCCTCGTCGATGATCACGCCGATGCGGAATCCCATGCCGCGCAGATCGGCAAGGAGTTCGCCCATCGTGGAATGTTGTTCGCCCGGAGTGTGAACCTTCCGCGCATCCGCCGAACGCGCCACCACCGAGGCCCAGGTGAGCACGAAGGTGTCACCGGATTTCGTGCCTGCTGCACGGCGGTCGGTGGCGAGGTCCCGGACCCGCAGGCCAGGATGATGGTCGCGCAGTGACATCGCCGCTTGCCCGACCAATCCCCTGAACGGAGCGAACCACAGCCAGACAAGTTTCTCCTCCTTCGAAAACTGCTCGGCCACCGTTCCGGCGATGAGTGTCTTGCCCGCGCCCGTGGGTGCCTTCAGCAGGCAGGCCCCGTTGTAAGCGAAGACACGCCGACGCTCGAAGTCGGACGTCACCTCATCCAAATGACTCTTCGCACCCCGGAACAACGTGATCACGTTGCCGATGTAGGTCTGTTGAAATGGCTTGGGGGCGATCATGAGATATGGGGGTGCGACATTCCTGTCGCACTTGAGAATGAACCGGGAAATGACACGACGGAACGGCTATCCTTTCGCTCTGCATTCGCTTCCACGACAGGAATGTCGTGGCTCCATTTTGCTCGGCTTCTCATGGCCTTGCTCCGAAGCGGTCGATGAGGGTTTGTGGAATCGGCAGGATGCTCACTCCGGGATTCTCCAGACGCGTGGCCAGGGCCTCCGGTTGCCAGGTGTAGATCGTCACGTTGGCGGACTCTGTGATCTCCTTCTCCAAACGCTGGACGATGGCTTCGGTGAGTGAGGTCGGATAAAAGACCGACTCCTCCGACGTGCTTCGTGCCATCAACCGGCCCGAGGCCAATGGGGCATCCGTCACCAGATTGCCAAAGTGCATGAGCTGGAGAAACAGCCAGACTTGCGGGTGTTCGATCTTTCGCACCACCCGGGTCACCGGAATCCGACGCGTCCGAAGATAAGCGAAGTTTCCTCCGGTGCCTGGAGTGTCGCCATAGCCAGCAATCACATTTGCCACCCGCTGGCGGCACACATCCCGGCAAAGATTCTTGTCCGGTGCGTCCGTCGTCGCCTCGGTGTTGGAGATAAGGATGAAACGCCGGGCTGGCTGACCCGGATTCGCCGCGTTCATCTTCAACACCGCGTGAGCCGTGGTGCCGGAACCTGCGAAGAAATCGAGGATGAGGTCGCCGGGGTTCGAGGCGATTTGGAGGATGCGCTCGAGGAGACCAAGGGGTTTCGGAGTGCTGAAAAGATCAGACGTGCCGAAAATCTCCCTCAGCATCGCCTTGGCTTGCCGCATGGTTGGAAGGTCCGCCCAAATCGTCGGGTGGGGGCGCTCAGGCTCTTCAGGTGCAAACTCACGGGTGTAAGGTTCCCAGACAAGCTTCCCTTGCTTGGTCCTCTGCTTCCAGACTAGAGTTTTGTCGTCGATGTGCTTCTGCACCCCTGTCGTCCCTTTAGCCCAACGCGCCTCTTCGCCGTTGTCATGGATCAGGAACACTTCGTTGCCATCCGGGTCCTTTATTGGAAAGAACATCGTCGGGCGGTCTTTCCGCAGGCTGTTCTTTCCGTTCTTCTTGAGTAGCCGGTCACGGTATCGTGTTCCGTCTTCACCGATGCTGCCGTATGCGTCTGCGATGCCTGGCGCGCTCAACCTGCCGAACCGCGCGTGGGTCTTGTCTAAAGCGTAGCAAAGAATGAACTCGTGGTCGGGTGTGATGGAAACCTTGTTATCGTTGGGACTGTCCACCTTGCGCCATACGAAACAGGCAACGAAGTTAGCCGCTCCATAGATCTCGTCCATGAGCAAACGGAGATTGCACCCTTCATTGTCGTCGATCGAGACGAAGATGGCCCCATCCTGAGCGAGAAGATCGCGGGCGAGGGTGAGTCGCTGGAACATGAACTCCAGCCACATCGAGTGCCGCCAGGTGTGGTCCTTGTCCACGAAGCGGTCGTTGTAAACGAAGTCGCGGTTGCCGGTGTTGTAGGGTGGGTCGATGTAGATGCACTTCACCTTGCCGGCGTAGGCCACCCGCAGGGCGCGCAAGGCGTCGAAGTTGTCGCCTTCAATGATCAGGTTCTCCTTCGTCCCTTCACCGGCTCCCAGTTCCGGAAGTTCATCCAAGGCCACGAAATCCGCGTTGAGTGACTGATCGTGCTCAATCGCCTCCTGTTCCCAGATCAGCCCGAACTTCTTCCGATCACGGGCCTCCAACAGAGCAATGAGCTGCTCGTGGGTGAGGTTGCGATAATTCTGACGGGCCATCGGCGGAAGGACATGAGGTGTCCTTCCGGGGTGGACGGGGAGTTGAGAGGGTCGCACACAGTCGACCGCAACGGCCTTTAGCCAACTCCCGTAGGTGAAGGCCTGGACATGCGCCGCCGCCGCCCCGGCCTTTTGGGTCGGTTTGGCGGCATCGTTGCGGTCGATGCCAACCGCTTTTGGTAGAGGATTATCAAGTCCCCGTCCGCCGAAGCGGACGTTGGGAGTCAACCCGGCCCCGTGGGTCGCGGCAAGGGCAAAACTTGGAAAGCCAATGCAACTATTTGCCAGAGCATCTGCCTTCGCTCAG
>JAIYDT010000310.1 GCA_027487355.1 Verrucomicrobiaceae bacterium | reverse complement strand
TCTTTCCAGACCGCGGATTCCTGGCGCTCGAGGGTTGCGATCACCGAAACGGGTCTCAGCCGATTCCACGAAAAGACTGTTAGAAAAGCCATGGTAGCAACCGCCGCCAGGGCGAGTAGGCGTCGTTTCCATTTCAGCATCACCACCCGGTCCCGGACCGCCGTCACGAACGCATCTTGGTCGCTTTCACGCAAGCGAGCCATGGTGGAGCTGATCTGCTCCTCGCGGGTTTCAGGAGACTCCATCGCGATTCCAAGCCAGCCTTCCATCGCGGCATGACTGGCCCACTTGCGACGGAGTTCCTCATCGTGTTTCAGGCCTTCAATCAGCCTTTCCCGATCCTCTGCTGAGGCACTGCCCGCGAGCACCTCCGCCATCAGTCGATCCCCGTCGTTCATGAGGCACCTCCCTCGAGCTTGAGCTTCACGCACTCGGCCATGGCCTCGCGCAGACGGTGAAGCTGCATCGTCAAGGCCGAGTAGCCCCTGTCGTGTTTCTCCGCGAGTTCCCGAACCGTCCTGCCCTCTGCATACCGTTCGTGAAGCAAGCGCCGCGCCGGACCATCGATCTTCTCCAGACACTCACGCAGCAGATGCAGGGTCTCAGGCTCGGACACCTCCGCAGTCCAACTTTCAAACCCACTCTCGACGAAGGCCTGCAGTTCCTCGCTTCCCCCGATGCACTCCTCGCGGCGCTTGCGGACGAAATTCCTCAGATGGTTCATCGCGATCCCCCGCAGCCAGGTCGGGATCGAGGAATCCCCACGGAATGATCTGATTTTCTGGAATGCCGTCACAAAGACATCCTGCGCCAGATCATCCGCCGAGGCCCAATCGCGAATTCTCGACCGAAGGAACGCCCGCACCGCGCCTTCATGAAGGCGAACCAGATCCTCGAAGGCGTCAAGGTCGCCGCTGCGGAGTCGTTTGAGGTCTGGTTCCATGTCTGCAGTCAGGTGTCGCGACGCGCCCATTCTCTCACAAGAATTTATGTGACGTAAACAGGTGTCCATCGCAAGCATTGCGCAAAATCAAAGTATTCTTACGTGATCACCACTGGAATCGGGAGCACCCAATCACCAACATCCAGGGTCAATCCCTGCCCCTTCCGGCCAACCATTTCCACTCGATGAAATCCGCCCTCATGCGACACCTTGTTCTCACCATCGGGCTCAGCCTCGCGGCCTCTGCGGCCGACTCACTGAAGGTCCAATCCGCCAAGGCCAGCTCCTCGATGGCGAAATACCCCGCCGCCAATGCCATCGACGGCAAGGTGAGCGATGATTCCCGCTGGGTCAGCGAGGCCTCCGAGCAACCGGCCTGGCTGGAACTCGATCTCGGCCAGCGTCGAAAGCTCGCGGGCATCCACTTTTTCTCGGGATTCGGCGACAAGGACGTGGTCGCGTCCTTCAAGGTCCAGTTCCAGAGCGGCGGCGAGTGGAAGGACATCCCGTCCGCGGTCATTTCAGGAAACACCTCGAGTGCCGTGGCCGTTCCATTCGACCAGACCGTCAGCGTGGACACCGACAAGCTCCGCCTCTGGATCACCATGCCGTCGAAAGGCTCCGCGCGGGTCAAGGAGCTCGTCGTCTGGCCGTCCGAAGTCGGAGACCTTCCAAAGATTGCGGGTGGCACGCAGGCAGGTGCATCACAGTCCACCATCGTGCCCCTCTACCTCAACCAGAGCGGATTCAATCTCAGCAAACCCAAGCGATTCACCGCGCCAACCCTGGCTGATGGTACGAAGTTCATCGTACGTCCCGCCAAGGGAGGATCGGCCCTCGCCCAAGGTACCTTGAAGGATCACATCGGCGACTTCACCTCCTTCGACCCGGAAGGAGCCGACGAGTTTGTGGTCGAAGCCGGTGGACTCGTCTCAGTCCCCTTCCGCATCGGCCAATGGTGGCTCGAACGCGTAAGCTATCAGGGTGCCGTCGATTTCATGATCGACAGTCGGCACTACGTCGGGAACGACACCCAAGTCTGTCGGGGATCATTCGGCTGGCGCGATGACCATCACTTCGGCTGGGAGCTTCATACCCTCGTGCCGCAGTATCTCTCCAATCCCTCCGCCTATGAGCGAATGCCTCGACAGGTGAGATATGTGAAACCCTCCGACCCAAAACTCTGGGGCGCACTCGAACCACCAGCGCAGAATGCTCCCGATCTGGTGAGACTGATCCACTGGGGCGCGGACGTCATCGTCACCCAGAAGCTCGGCCACGAACATCTCAAGGCCCAGCTCGCGTATTTCCTCTATGCCTGGCCCGCGCTCGAAGCCTGGCTTCCGGCCCAGAACTACAAGGTCGTGCGCGACTACGCCTTCGCCACCTGGGCAGCACCGGAGTCCGATCGGACGTATCCGTATGACGAGAGCGTTGATCACAACCTTCTCGCTCTGAAAACCAAGATCGGCACGACCAAGGGCTGCCTCCCTCCCGGCTTCTCCGTCCAGCCGAACCTGATGATGTTCGAGGTTGCAAAACGCGAGAAACGACCGGACGCCGATCTCTATTTCGAGGCCGCCTCCAAGCAGGCAGTGTGGATGATTGCGAACCTCGATTGGAACGATCCGCTCACGACCAAGGGTCAGCGGATGAGCGAATTCCTAACAATCACTGGACTCTCCCATTTCCTGAAGGAGTATCCGGATCGCGCACCGAAAGGACTGGCTGGAAAGATCAACGACTGGGCCAAGGTCGTGATTCGCCGCTCCGACAACCTCTGGGACTTCCGGAAACTCGACGACAAGGACAAGTGGACGCCGATGGGCGAAAAGCCGCAGATGTGGAACGAACCCGGCAACGTGGTCGGCCTCCCCTCCTCCATCCTCGCAGCCGAGCCGTTTATCACGGATGCGAAGACCAAGCAGCGTCTTGAGGAATTGGTGTGGTCGCATTTCGACAACATGTTCGGGCGCAATCCTGTCGGCCGACACTTTTCCTACGATGCTCCCCGTGAAGTCGAGGGCGTCGAATACGGGTGGTTCAAGTTCTACCCAGGCGGCATCGGTCGCCTCGCCGAGGCCCGTTTCGTGATCGATGGCAGCCCGAAGAACGCACACTACCCCTATCATCCTGAGGTCGGCGACATCGGCTGGACCGAGGGCTGGATCCAGTTCAACGCCGCCTTCGACATCAGCCTGGCCTACCTCGCGTGGAGCGAGACAAACATCGAGGCAAAGACCTCCGGCGACCAGCTTGTGATCCAGCTGACCGCCCCGCTCAACTTCGACTACGGGAAAGCTGAAACCGCCCGAGTGGTGGTGACCTCAGATGCGGGTGACCGTGAAATCGTGACGCTGACGGAGGACAGCCCCAACGCCCGCACCTTCAGCGGACGAGTCAAACTCTCGCCTGGCAAGCAAGCCGCGAAAGGTGATTCGACCCTTCAGGGCAAGACGATGGTCCATGCGTCCTACGGCTTCGGCTACCTGGGTCACACTTCGACCGTGAATTTCTAACAGGATGATCCGGCAGATTTCATTCATCGCCAGCGGACTCCTGATGTCACTGGCTTCGCTCCAGGCCGAGACCCCGTACCGTCTCTGGTATGAAAAGCCCGCCGGCCCGTGGACCGAGGCCCTGCCGATCGGAAATGGCCGGCTCGGAGCGATGCTCTTCGGCTCGCCCGACAAGGAACGCATCCAGTTCAACGAGCAGACGCTTTGGACCGGTGACGAGATCCAGATGGGGGCCTACCAGCCCTTCGGAGATCTTTACCTCGACGTCCCCATCACCGGCGTAACGGCCTACCGAAGGGAACTCGACCTGAACGAAGCCATCCACCGCACCTCCTTCACGGCCAACGGGGTCAACTACCTCCGCGAGGCCTTTTCCAGCCATCCGGATCAGCTCATCGTCATCCGCCTCACGGCCGACAAGCCGGGCGCGATCTCTGGCACGCTGCGCCTCACCGATGCCCACAACGCGCCAATCAGCGCCTCCGGAAACACGCTCACCTCGAAGGGCTCGCTTTCCAACAAACTCGACTATCAGGCCAGCGTCAGGGTGATGAATGAAAAGGGCCGCGTGACCTCGGATGGCAAGTCCCTGAAAATCGAGCAGGCCGACCGCGTGACGCTTTTTCTCGCCGCCTCGACCTCGTTCTTCAACAGCCCGGAAAAGAACTGGCGCGGCGAGGCCCCGGAGAAGTCGGTTTCCAGAGTGCTGGAGGCCGCTTCAGGAAAGTCCTACGAGGTCCTTCGTACTTCCCACGTCGCGGACCACCAGGCCCTCTTCAAGCGGGTGAACCTCAACCTCGGTCCTTCGCGCGACAACCTGCCGACCAACCAGCGGATCGTCCTGAACCAGAAGGACGGATCCGATTCGGGACTCAGCGCGCTGTTCTACCAATACGGCCGCTACCTGCTCATCGCCAGCTCCCGCCCCGGCGGGCTGCCTGCAAACCTCCAGGGGATTTGGAATCAGGACATGAAGCCTGCCTGGTACTCCGGCTACACCACCAACATCAACATCGAGATGAACTACTGGCTCGCCGAGCCGACGAACCTCTCCGAATGCCATCAGCCGATGTTCGATTGGCTGCGAAACCTCGCGACCGTTCGAAAGAAGAACGCCCAGCCCGCCATCGCCACTGACAAGGGTTGGATCGCCTACAGCACCAACAACCCGATGGGAGGCAACTCGACCTGGGGCATCCATCGTCCCGGCAGCGCCTGGATGACGCAGCATCTGTGGACCCACTTCGAATTCACCGGCGACAGGAACTTTCTCAAAGGCCGGGCCTACCCCGCATTGAAGGAACTCGTCGAATACTGGGAAAGCTACCTCGTCGAAGGCCCGGATGGGAAACTCATCACGCCCACCGGATGGTCCCCTGAACATGGTCCGGTCAAGAAGGGCAACAAGATCGTGCTTCAAGAAGGCGACCGCACACCACAGCCCGGAGCCTCCTATGACCAACAGATCGTCTGGGACCTCTTCACCAACTACCTCGAAGCCTCCGAATTACTCGGCATCGATGAGGCCTATCGCGGCAAGGTGGCGTCCCTCCGGGCGAAACTCCTCGGGCCGAAGATCGGTCGCTGGGGCCAGCTCCAGGAATGGATGCAGGATGTCGATGACCCCAAGGATCGTCACCGCCACTGCTCGCACCTCTTCGCCGTTCACCCCGGCAGGCAGATCAATCCCGTGAGCACGCCCGAACTCGCCAAGGCCGCAAAAGTCTCGCTCAACTCCCGAGGCGACGGCGGCACCGGCTGGAGCAAGGCCTGGAAGATCAACTTCTGGGCACGCCTGGCCGACGGCGATCGCTCCCACCGGATTCTGCAAGGCCTGCTGGCCCCCATCGGCGGAGCCCGCGAGGCAGGCGGCGTTTATCCGAACCTGTTCGACGGCCATCCGCCTTTCCAGATCGACGGCAATTTCGGAGCCACCGCTGGCATCACCGAGATGCTGCTTCAGAGCCATGTGAAAAAGGACGGCTTCTACCTGCTGGATCTCCTCCCCGCCCTGCCCTCGGCCTGGCCGGACGGCAGCATCACCGGACTCCGCGCCCGCGGCGGGTTCGAGGTCGATCTCGTGTGGCGTGCCGGTAAACTTGCCAAAGCGGTCCTGCGTTCGAAGGACGGCGGCAGGTGCTTCGTCCGGATTCATGGCAACGTCAGGCCTGTTCAGATCACCCCTAACAGCTCGCAAACCCTCCAACCATGAAACTCACCGAGTTCTCACTAACAGCTCTCTTGATCACCGGCCTGCTGCATGCCGATCAGGCCGCCGACGAGCAGGCGAAGGCCCTCGACCAGGCCAGCTCGAAACCCGTCAGCAGCAACACCCACCCGGACGCCCAGTGGTTTCCCGATGCCGGTCTCGGACTCTTCATCCACTGGGGCCTGGCTTCAGTGAAAGGCACCGGCGACCTTTCGTGGGGCATGCTCGCCAACAAGCCGTGGAAGGACAAGACCGTCACTCCCAACACCTATTACGGTTGGGCGCGCGACTGGAAGCCGGACAAGGTGGACTACGACAGCCTGCTCGCCCAGGCCAGAGCCGCTGGCTTCACGTATGCCGTGATGGTCACTAAGCATCACGACGGCTTCGCCCTCTGGCCCACCGACCAGGGCGATCTCGGCACGAAGCAGTTTCTCGGTGGCAGGGACTTCGTGAAGGAATACGTCGCGGCTTGTCACAAGCACGGACTCAAGGTCGGGCTCTACTACTCGCCGCCGGACTGGTGGTTTGATCGCGCCTACAAAAACTTCGCCATGCGCGGGCCCTCGCTCGACATGGATCACCAACCCGTCCAGCTCCCGAAGAAGCCCGCCGACCACGATGCCAAACGGAAGGCCTACGTCACCGCCCAGGTCACTGAGCTCCTGACGCGCTATGGCAGGATCGATCAGATCTGGTTCGATGGAGGCGCGGGTGAAATTCCCAACGCCGAGGTCCGTCGCCTGATGCCCGGCATCGTGGTGAACCGTCGCAATGGCGGCGGAGGGGATTACGGTGACAGCGAAGGCAAGCCACCCGCGAAGCGCTTCAAGGGCTGGTTCGAGACCTGCGAAACCTGTTGGCCCGCCAACAAATGGTCCTACACCGAAGACGCTGGCTGGGACAGCGCCGCCCAGGTCATCGAGGAACTGGTCCGACTCCGCACCTGGGGCGGCAACCTGCTTGCCAACCTTGGACCGAAAGGCGATGGCAGCATCCCGGAGCAAGCCACCGACGCGTGGAAGGAAATGGCGGACTGGATGAAACACAGCCGTGAGTCAGTCATCGGCACAAACGGCGGACCCTTTCCTGAAGCTGTCAATGCGCCCGTCACCACCCGCGACGGGATCGCCTATGTCCATTTCCTGCCCTCGATCCCGGCCGAGGTGGTCTGGACGAAGGCCCCGAAACCCCTCAAGGCCACCCTGCTCCGCACCGGCGCCGAGGTCCCCTTCGAGTTCAAGGAGGGGGTCCTGAAACTCAGCCTGCCGAAGAACACCCGCAGCGCCCTCGACGACGTCGTCAAACTTCAACTCTCCCGCTGACATGAAAACCCTCAAACTCCTCTCACTTGCGTCCATTCTGTTAGGCACCCTGGCTCAGGCTCAGGAACTCGACCTCGCCTCACGCGTCAAACCCCTTCCCGCCGCCAACCGCTTCGCCGTCGACGGCTACTTTGTCTGGTGCGGTGCCCCGGTGAAAGGGCCCGACGGAAAGTATCATCTCTTCTATTCGCGCTGGCCTGTCTCGGTGGGCTTCGCCCCCGGCTGGGCCATCCATTCGGAGATCGCCTATGCTCTGTCCGACAAGGCGGAAGGCCCCTACAAGCATGTCAACGTTGCCCTGCCCCCTCGCGGCATCAACCCCGCCACCGGCAAGAAATACTGGGACGCCGATGTCACCCACAACGCCAATGCCTTTTTCCACAACGGCAAGTATTGCCTCTACTACATGGGCAACTACGGCGACGGAAAGGACTACCCCACCCATCGCAACCACCAGCGCGTCGGGGTCGCCATCGCTGAAAATCCCGCCGGGCCCTGGAAGCGGCTCGACCAGCCGATCGTCGACATCACCGATGACAAGAAATCCTTCGACTCCCTCTGCACCACCAACCCCGCCGCCTGCGTCCGCCCGGACGGCGGCGTGCTGGTGATCTACAAGGCAGTGCAATACGTGGAAGGCAAGATCATGGGAGGCAACGTTCTCTTCGGCGCTGCCGTGGCCGACAAGCCCGAGGGCCCCTACACCAAGAAGACGGGCCATATCTTCGAGTCCGAAAAGCCCGGCAAGCATTGGATGGTCGCCGAGGATCCCTTCATCTGGTTCAGCAAGAAATACGGCAACCGCTACTATGCCGCCGCGCGCGATGTGGTCGGCACCTTCAGTGGCGCGGCTGGTGGCATCTGCCTGTTCCAGTCGGAAAACGGCCTCGACTGGAAACCCGCCGCCAACCCCAAGGTCATCGGCGACTCCTACCCGCTCGAAGGCGGTGGCACCAGCACCGCCCGCATCGAGCGCCCATTCCTCCTGCTCGAAAACGACGAGCCGACCTATCTGTTCGGAGCGGCCGATGGTTACATGAAGGCCGGCAAGATCAGCACCAACGTGCAGATCCCCTTCGGCCCGAAGCCCTGAACCTTTCTCTACATGTTCCTCCGCACCCTCACGCTTTGCCTGCTGGCGATCCTCCCCTGCCTCGGGGCCGAACCCCGGAAATCCTGGCGCATCATGCCGGTCGGGGACTCGATCACCGAGGGCGGCACAACCTTTTCCGTCTATCGTCTGCCGCTTTGGGAGAAACTCACAGCAGCAGGATATGTCTTCGAGTATGTCGGATCGAAAAGTTCGCCCAGCCGTGTCGGCCCCCTGCTCCACGAAGGCTACGGCGGCAAGAACGCGGAGTTCCTCGCGGGCGTGGTTCCCGGTAACTTCGCGAAAACCCCGGCTGACATCGTCCTGATCCAGGCAGGCCACAACCACTCCATCGAGGAGAAGCCGATCCCCGGCATCCTCAGCGCCACCGAGTCAATGATCACCGCCTTCCGGAAAACCAACCCGAAGGTCATCATCCTCCTCGCCCAGCCGATCCTCAGCGGCAAGCTGCCGAAGTACTCCTACCTGCCCGACCTCGAAAAGGAAATCCCCACCCTCGCCAAGCGCCTCAGCACCGCCGACTCCCCCGTCATCGTGGTCGATCAGGGCAGTGGCTTCGAGTTCCAGACCGACACCATCGCCGACAAGGTCCACCCCAACGCCGCGGGTGCGGAGAAGATGGCGCAGCGCTGGTTCGACGCCCTCACCAAGGTCATGGGAAAGCCCGAGCCGAGGCCCGTGCCCAAGGTTGTCCCCTTCAAGAAGACCCCACAAGGAGACCTCAGCCTTCATCTCTTCCTTCCGACTGCCGCCCCTTCCGACACCAAGCGGACTGCCATCGTGTTCTTCTTCGGCGGCGGCTGGTCGGTCGGCACTCCCCTCCAGTTCTATCCGGAATGCGCCCACTTCGCCGCGAAGGGAATGGTCGCGATCAGTGCCGACTACCGCATCCACTCGGCACACAAGACCAGCCCCTTTGAAAGTGTAGCCGATGGCAAGTCCGCCATCCGCTGGGTTCGACAGCATGCGAAGGAACTCGGCATCGATCCCAACCGCATCATCGCCGCCGGAGCCTCTGCCGGCGGACAGGTCGCGGCGGCTGCTGGAACCCTTCCAGGTCTCGACGAGCCCACCGAAGACCCTTCGATCTCCTCCCGCCCGAATGCCATGATCCTCTGGTATCCGGTCATCGACAACGGCCCGGGCGGTTATGGCGATGCCAACGTGAAGGCTCGCTACCAGGAAATTTCCCCACTGCACAACATCACCGCCTCCTCCCCATCGACGCTCATGTTCCTGGGCACGGCCGACAAGCTGATCCCGGTCGCCACCGGCAAGGCCTTCGAGGCGAAAATGAAGTCAGTCGGCGTTCGCTGCGAACTCCAGCTCTTCGAGGGTGCCGGTCACCCGATCTATGAGTGGCGCAAAGGGCCCAACCCGCTGCGGGATGAAATCCTCTCCGCTGCCGACAAGTTCATCGCCAGCCTGAAATCCTGAGAGGTTGTCTGAAAACTCCAAAGAGTCGTTTTAACCACGGATGAACAGGATGGACACAGATTAAGAATTCGAATCAAACCCCGAGAACGGGTCCATTCTGCCAGAAGAAATTCCTCTTTCATCTGCGTTTATCCTGTTCATCTGTGGTTCCTTTTCTGGATTTCGGATTGATGCCTCGATTTTAAGGCAACCTCTTGGCATCCCCATTCAACCCCTCGCGATCGCCTCCGGCGTGAGCACCGCCACGTGCGGCAGGTTGCGGTAGCGGCCCATGTAGTCGAGCCCGTATCCGACGACGAATTCGTCGCCGATCTGAAAGCCGGTGTAGTCCGCTTCCACCTCCTCCACCCTCGGGCGGTCCTTTGAGAGCAGCACGCAGGTGTGCACCGCCTCGGCTCCTTCCTCGCGCAGACGCTCCGCAACGGCATGCAGCGTGCGACCGGTGTCGAGGATGTCGTCGAGCAGAAGCACATGCCGACCCTTCACCTCCGGAAACGAACGATCGAGGAAATCGACCTTTCCCGAGCTCTCGGTGCCGCCGTGATAACTGGAAACATTCAGACACTCGATCTCCAGCGGACGCTCGACCCTTCGCAAGAGATCCGCCGCGAAAACCAGTGCGCCTTTCAGCAAGATGATCGCCAGCAAGGTCCCTTCCGGAAACTCCCGCTCGATCTGTGCGGCCATCACGTCGAGTCGTTTCTCGATCACCTTCTCATCGATCAGCACGCGGGCGATGTCCTGCTTCATGCGGGTGATTCAAGACAGGAACCACGAAGTTCCAAGTTCCAAGTTCCAAGTTCCAAGTTCGACCTTCGACCTTCGACCTTCGACCTTCGATGTTCGATGTTCGATGTTCGATGTTCGATTTTCCCAAAGGCCTTATTGGGGACGCTTGATGCGCAGGACTTTTTCGCCCTGGCGATAGTAGTCGAGCCGGTCACGGGCCTGGATCTCCAGGTATTCCCGGTCCTGACGCACCGCACGAAGCTCGGAAGTGACGTCTTCCTTCATCGCCAAGACAGCCGCTTCCCGCGCTTGTTCAGCCTTCAGACGGCTTTCCAGCACCGCGAGCTTCTGGCGCTGCGGAAAGGCCGCCGCCAGGATCACGAAGCCGATGGCCAGGCAGAAAACCAGGAATGCCATCTGGCTGAACATCCCATAGGCACGGGTCCGCGCCTCGAGGCGGGCCACTCGTCCTGTGGTGATCTTCTGCTTGCGAGCCATGGGGTTGACCTGATAGACTTCAAAACACCCGGAATGTCAAGACTCCGGAAGGATTCCTTGATCACTGGATCGCAGGATTCCTCGTCAGATCCCTGCCAACCCTTACCGGGGAGCGACCTCCCTCTCAGGAAAGGAACGTCCGATCGGTAGCAGAGGGTCAAATGGTGGAAGGAAAAGGTAGAGGAAATGTCGAAATGCAAGACATGAACCCTGGCTCACAGTCCATTGGCCGTCAGCTCAGGAAGCGCTCTCGATGTGAATCCTCGAGGACCCCAGAGATGACCCCGGATACTATTAAAAATACACTCACCTTTGCGCGCCACGGCGGCGGGAGAAACACAGTCCTATCAGGCCTGCGCTGACTCCTAGTGTAGTCCGTCTTACAAATTGACTCTTATCGAGAATTTGCTATGTTTCTGGTATGAGAGTCGCGCCGGAGGTGAAACTATCTGAGAGTGAGCGCGCCAAGCTTCTGCGCATGAG
>JAIYDT010000097.1 GCA_027487355.1 Verrucomicrobiaceae bacterium | reverse complement strand
TCTCTGATCGACAACGACACCAGCCTTCCTCAGGTCGCGGTCATCGCCCCGGATCCCTATGCCAACGAATCGTCAGGCGATTCGGGCAGTTTCACCTTCACCCGAACTGGATCGACGGCGGCAGCGCTCAATCTAACCGTCACTTGGACCGGGGGGGCCACCAATGGCACGGACTACGCCAGTCTTCCCACGACGGTCACCATTCCGATCGGCCAGAGTTCGGTCACCCTTGATGTGAATCCAGTGGACGACTCGGAGATCGAGGCTCCTGAGGACGTGATCGCGACCCTTTCCACCAATGCGGCCTATCTGCTGAACACCGGTGCCAGCTCGGCAACCGTGACGATCAGCGACAATGACACTCCCTATGTGTCGGTCAGCATCCCAGATGCAAGTTCCGCCGAGGCTGGTCCTGATTCCGGAGTCTTCCTCGTCAGCCGCAGCGGCAGCACCGCTTCCTCCTTGAAGGTGTACTACGGCCTTTCCGGAAGCGCCCAACATGGCACCGACTATGCGTCCCTCACCGGCGAGGTCACGATTCCTGCTGGCGCCGTTTCCGCTCCTGTCGTGATCGTGCCGAATGATGACGATCTCGGCGAACAGTCGGAAACCGTCACGCTGGCGGTGACCACTTTCAACAATGCCTACAGCCTCGGCACCAGTTTCCAGGGAGACATCACCATCGCGGACAACACGGACGCGCCGCTCCTCAACGTGCGCTCCGGAACGGTCGGAGTCGAAGGCGGAGCCAACGCCACCTTCGTGATCCGCTCGATCGGAAGCGGCAGCGGAAATGTGACCGTCAACTACACCCTTTCCGGAACGGCAATTTCCGGAGCGGACTACACGGCCCTCTCTGGTTCGGTCTCGGTTCCTGTCAATGGATCGAACGACACCACCGTGACCATTCCGGTGATCAACGATGCAGTCGGCGAGCCCACCGAAACCGTGGTGGTCACCCTGACATCGTCTGCCTCCTACAGGGTCTACAACGATGGGATCGCCGAGTTGGCGATCCTGGACAACGACAGTGGCGACCGCGTCATGGTCTCGACCTACAATCATTCGCCATCAGAGGCTGGGCCGGTCGCTGGAACGTTCTATCTTTCCCGCACCGGAACGGTCGGAGCACTCGATGTGAGCTACACGCTTTCGGGCACAGCAACCAATGGAGTGGACTATGCCACGCTTTCCGGAGTCGTGACCATTCCTGACACCCAGGCCGGAGTGAACCTCGTGATGACTCCGCTTGACGATGCTGTCTTCGAGGGCAGTGAAACCGTGACCCTCACCGTGACAGCGGCTGCTGGCTATCAGGTGGATCGTCCGGCATCAGCGACCTATATCATTGCGGACAACGAGGCGTCGGCCTTGACCGTGGGCTTCCAACAGACGGCACTCGCCAGCGGTGAATTGCCTGGCGGGCTGGGTGAATACCGCGACATCGCCGTTCAGCTCTCCGGTCCATCGGCCAGTCCCGTCACGGTTGCCTACCGGGCTGGTGGCGGTGACGCGATTGGAGACGATGTTGACTGGACTTATGTCGATGCGGTGAATGGCAATGCCGTCATTCCGTCGGGAACACTCATCTTTGCACCTGGTGAAACCTCGAAGAACCTCCGGGTGAAGGTCAAGAACGACGGGTTTCGTGAAGGAACCGAGGTTGCCGTCCTGCAACTCGCCAACGCCAATGGAGCCGGGCTCACCCCGGGACGTTCGACCTTCAATCTCTTCATCTTTGATGACACGGTCCCGACCCTTGTCACCGAGGAACGCTGGAACAATGGGGCGGTTTACACCAACAACACCTGGAGCACGGTTTCGCCCGACTACACCGGCTACCTCACCGGCTTCACTCCCGCGCAGAACGTTGCCGACAATTACTCGCGTCGCTTGACGGGACTCATCACCGCCCCGACCTCGGGCAGCTACACTTTCTGGATCGCCTCGGATGACGCCTCGCGCCTTTATCTGAGCACCGACGCCACCGCAGCGAACAAGACGCAGATCGCGACTTTGACGAGTTGGACCTCGTTCCAGAACTGGACGGCCAATGCCTCCCAGCAGTCGGTGGCCATCAATCTGGTTGCGGGTCAATCCTACTACATGGAAGTCCAGCACCAGGAGGGTGGAGGAGGGGATCACGTCTCCGTTGCCTGGCAGGGACCGGGCTTCGCACGGACGCCGATTGCCCTTGCTCTGCCGGACAACTATCTGCGGACGGTTCGTTTCGTGGTGGCCTCCACCAGTCGCATCGAGACCGATGGAAGCGAGCCGCTGCTGATGGCCCTGCTGGATCGTCCGGCTGGAACCACCGCCGTGACGGTTGACTATGGACTCGGCGGAACGGCGACGGCTGGAAGCGACTACCTTCTCAGCCCCGGCACCCTCACCTTCGCTGCAGGAGAGCAGGTGAAGCTCTTGCCGCTTTCGATCCTCGCAGATTCGATCGGTGAGGCACCCGAAACCATCGTGGTCACCCTCGCCAATCCCTCGGGCTGCGTTCTTGCCAGCCCCTCGACGCACACGATCAGTCTGATCGACAGCAATGCCTTTGCTGCCGACACCAAGTACTTCACCGCCACCTCAGTCATGGCGTCGGGCACGCTGCTGGGCACGGCCACCGCCACGCCGGCTTCGGGTAGGTCGCTTGCCTCCTGGCAGATCCTTTCCGGAAACACGGGGAATGCCTTCGCAATCAATTCGTCGGGACAGGTCACGCTGCAGACCCCTGCCGCACTTCCGAATCCAGGGGTTGTCCAGTTGACCGTCCGCGCCACCGACAATCTTGGCTCGACCGGTGATGGCAGCATCCATGTCCTCTGCAACTCAGCGCAAAGCCTGGCGTGGATCAATCCGGCGGGTGGTTCGTGGCCGGTCCAGTCGAACTGGTTCGGCGGCACGGTCGCCGGGGGGATCGGTGTGGTCCCGAACTTCGGGGTGCTGGACCTGACGGCTGACGCGACGGTCACCCTCAACGGCGCCACCACCATCGGCGGTGCCATCTTTGGCGACCTATCTCCCAGTCATAACTGGACGATCGCCACGGGAACAGCAGGACCACTGACGCTTGATGTTGCCAGTGGTGCTCCGCTTGTCACCGTCAACAATCAGACCGCAACGATTGCCGCAGTGCTGGCCGGGGCAGACGGCCTCACGAAGAATGGAAACGGCACACTCCGCATCACCGGTGCGGGAACCTGGACCGGGACGACGACGGTCAGCGCCGGCACCCTCGAAGTCTTCGCGAAGAGCGGGGATGTCGCATACTCGGTCGCCCAGGGAGCCACACTTAGACTCGCCTACAACACCGGCGGCGGCTACTCGCCAGGCATCACCCTCAACGGCAATGGCATTACCAGCTCGGCCGGTCTCTATCTTGGCGGCGGACGAACGATCCAGACCAATGGTGGTCTGCTGATCCAGACACAGCCCACCACCATCCGCACCGATGGCAGCGGCACGGCGAACCTTCAGGGCTTTGATGTGAATTCCGCCTACTTCCTCAGGACGGTGGCTGCTGCCTCGGGATCCATCGTGGAGTCCGACATCAATTTCCAAACCGGAAGTTATGGCTACAAGCTCCAGACCGACAGTGGTTCCGCCACCAGCTCTGGAGACCTCGTGATCAAGGGATCGGTCGTGGGCGGTGGTTCCGCCCAGGTCGGGGGTGAAGTCCTCACGACCAGCCTTCACAAGTGGGGAACCGGTTCGCTGAAACTGACAGGAAGCTCGACCTACACCAAGGCGACCTCGATCAACCAGGGATCGATCATTGTATCAGGAGGCAATGATCGGATTCCGACCGTATCGACCGTCGTGCTCGGCAACGGCACCAACGGCGGCAGGCTGGTTCTTGACGGAGTCAGCCAGGCGGTCGCGGGTGTCCAGGTCAACGGAACGGCGACGACGAACGCGGTCGTCGGAGGAAGCTCCACCCCCTCGACCTTCGAGGTCGCCAATGCCACGGCCGTCACCTTCAGCGGCAGGATCGGTGGCACCGGCACCAACGAGAACAACCTGGCACTCTGGAAATCCGGAGCTGGTCTTCTCACCTTGAGCTCCGCAAACACCTACACGGGGGAAACCCGGATCAATGCTGGCACGCTCGCGCTGTCCTCCGCCGGATCATTGGCATCATCGCTCATCACCGTCGGCAGTGGGGCGGCCCTTGATGTTTCCTCGGTCTCCGGCGGCTATTCGTTGGGCAGCGGCAAGGTGCTGTCCGTTTCGGGAACCGTTCTCGGCCCGGTGACGACCGCTGCCGGATCCACCCTTTCGGTCGGGGGCAGCTTGGCTTCCGCCACGATCACCGGCAACCTGACGCTCGCGGGCACCACCTCGCTGCGCGTCAGCAAGTCCGGCACCGCCTTGAGCAACGATGTCATAGGTGGAGTCGGCATCCTCACCCAGGGCGGCAGCCTGGTGGTCAGCGCCAGCGGCGATCCTCTCGTTGCAGGCGACTCGTTCACCTTGTTCGGGGCGAACACCTTCGCGGGAGGCTTCTCGGCAACATCACTTCCGTCGCTGCTTCCAGGCTTTACCTGGAATGTCTCGCAGCTTGCCACATCAGGAACGATTTCGGTCCAGTCCGTGAGCTGGAGCGCCATCGAAGACAGCGCGTTCTCGGGAACCCTGGTTTCCGCCTACTCCGCACCGGGACTGACCTACGCCAGGATCGCGGGGCCCTCGTGGCTCTCGATCGCCGCGAACGGAGCACTTTCGGGAACCCCCTCGAACAACGACGTCGGTTCGAATTCGTTCACCGTCCGTGTGACCCAGCCGGGTGTTGGCTTCAATGATGTCGTGATCCTCATCAGTGTCTCGAACGTCAACGATGCCCCGGTCTTCAGCTCGAACCCAATCCTCGCAGCCGCCACCGAGGATCTGGCCTTCAGTGGTCAGCTTTTGGCTTCGGATGCGGATGCTGGCGATTCCCTGACCTTCGCCAAGGTTTCCGGACCCGCCTGGCTCGGCGTATCTCCAGCGGGCGTCATCTCCGGCACACCGTCGAACGCCGAAGTGGGACCCAATGCCTTCGTGGTGAGGGTCACCGACGCCTCGAACGCCTCGGTCACGGCAGACCTGAACATCAGCGTGGCGAATGTGAACGACGCGCCGGTCTTCACCCTCAATCCGATCAACTTGAACGCCACCGAGGATGTTGCCATCTCCGGCCAGCTTCAGGCTTCGGACGTGGATGCAGGAGACACCCTGACCTTCGTCAAGGTCTCAGGTCCGTCCTGGCTGAATGTCTCTGCCAGCGGAGCCTTGAGTGGCACTCCGGGCAACTCAGAGGTTGGGCTCAATTCCTTCACGGTATCAGTCACTGACTCGTCGAATGTGTCAGTCACTGCGGCTCTCAATCTCACGGTTGCCAATGTGAACGATGCTCCGACCTTCGCTTCGAATCCGGTCAATCTCTCCGCCACCGAGGATGTTGCCTTTTCTGGACAGCTTTCCGCGTCGGATGTCGATGCCGGTGACACTCTGACCTTTGCCAAGGTCTCTGGCCCTTCCTGGCTGAATGTCTCTGCCAGCGGAGCCTTGAGTGGCACTCCTGGCAATGCCGAGGTTGGCCTCAATGCCTTCACGGTTTCAGTCACGGACTCTTCAAATGCATCAGTCACAGCCTCGCTGAACCTCACGGTTGTGAATGTGAATGATGCCCCGGCCTTCGCTTCGAATCCGATCAGTCTCTCCGCCACGGAGGACGCTGCCTTCTCCGGACAGCTTTCCGCGTCCGATGTCGATGCCGGTGACACCCTGACCTTCGCCAAGGTTTCCGGACCCGCCTGGCTGAATGTCTCTGCCAGCGGAGCCTTGAGCGGAACCCCGACCAATTCGGAGGTCGGACCCAATGCCTTCACGGTGTCGGTCACGGACTCGGCGAATGCCTCGGTGACCGCCACGCTGAATCTAACGGTTTCCAACGTGAACGATGCGCCGACCTTCGCTTCGGATCCAATCCTTGCGAACGCGACCGAGAACCTCGCGTTCACAGGCCAGCTCGCAGCGTCTGATGTCGATGCTGGTGACAGCCTCACCTTCACCAAGGTCTCCGGCCCATCGTGGCTCTCGGTTTCCTCCGCCGGGGCTCTCAGTGGCACGCCTGGATTTGGAACGGCGGGCCTCAACTCATTCGTGGTCCAGGTGACGGATGCTTCGAATGCCAGTGTCACAGCTGGCCTAGACATCACCGTCGCTTCTGCCGATCTCTCCGCCGATTCCGATGGCGATGGCTTCACCAATGGTTTGGAGATCGCACTCGGAACCGACGCCAACAGTTCCGCCTCGCAACCGGACAGCAGCTACAGCGGGCTCAGGGCCTGGTGGAGGCTGAACGAGGCCAGCGGAACCATCGCCGACGATACCACCGGCCGGACTCAGGATGGCTCTGTTGCGGGTGGCGCGGCCTGGGTCGCGGGCTTGATTGGCAACGCCCTCAGCCTCGATGGCGTGGACGATGGGGCATTTGTGGGCAACTCTGCGGCACTGACCGGCACCACGGACTTCACCCTCAGTGCCTGGGTGAAAATGAATCCTGGTTCACCTGCAGGAACGATCATCCAGCAGCGCGAGCCAGGAGGGGTTGGCTACCTTGGAGAATACATGCTCAATGTGAATGCAGGGGGCACGGTGAACTTCTTCGTCTACAACAGCGGCTATCAGTTCAACCTGAACACCACCGCTTCGGTGACGGATGGACAGTGGCACCTCGTTTCCGCCACCCGCAGCGGCAGCGCTGGAACCATCTACATCGATGGGGTCCAGGCCGCTTCCGGCAGCGGCACCGTCCAGCCCCTCGTGTCGCTTGCGGTCTCGATCGGCTATGATTACCGCGACAACAACAAGCGCTTCAGCGGTCTGTTGGATGACGTTCGGATCTACTCGCGCGCCCTCAGTGCTTCGGAACTCAACACGATCCATGACAATCTCATCCCGAACGGCGCGCCGGCCTTCGTCAGCGATCCGATCAGCAAGCCTGCTGCCACGGAAGACGCTTCCTACTCGGGAAGTCTCGCAGGATCCGCCATCGATCCGGACTTCGGCGATGCGCTCTTGTATTCGAAAGTCAGCGGGCCTGCCTGGCTCACGATTGCAGCCGATGGAACCCTTGGTGGAGCTCCTGCCAACGCAAACGTCGGAGCCAACAACTTCGTCGTCAGGGTCACGGATCCGTCCGGTCTAACAGACGATGCGGCCCTTTCGATCACGGTGACCAATACCAACGATGCACCAGTCTTCGCTGCGGATCCGATCAACGCCTCCGCCACCGAGGACAGCGCCTACAGCGGCCAGCTTTCCGCCAGCGATGTGGATGCGGGGGATACGCTGACCTTCGCCAAGGTCTCCGGCCCCGCCTGGTTGAGCGTTTCCGCCAGTGGAGTTCTGAGCGGCACTCCATCGAATTCCGAGGTGGGAGCCAATGCCTTCTCGGTGAGCGTGACCGACTCCTCGAACGCCACCGTCACCGCGGCGCTGAACATCACGGTCGCGAATGTGAACGACGCCCCCACCTTCACCGCGAATCCGATCAATCTCGCCGCCACCGAGGACAGTGCCTTCAGCGGTCAGCTTTCCGCCAGCGATGTGGATGCGGGGGATACACTGACCTTCGCCAAAGTCTCAGGCCCTGCCTGGCTCAGTGTTTCAGCCAGTGGCGCCCTGAGCGGCACGCCAACCAACGCGCAGGTCGGACTCAATGTCTTTGTGGTTTCGGCGAGTGATGCCTCGAATGCCACCGTCACCGCCACCCTCAATGTCACGGTCGCGAATGTGAATGATGCCCCGGTCTTCACCACCAACCCCATCAACAAGCCGAATGGAAACGAGACCGTCGCCTACACCGGGCAGACGATTGCGGGTTCGACGACTGACCCTGATGCGGGTGACACGGTGACCTTCTCGAAGGTCTCGGGACCTGCCTGGTTGGTGGTCGCCTCGAATGGTGCGCTCAGCGGCACACCGACTTCCGGCAGTGCGGGAGTGAATGCCTTCGTCGTCCGCGCCACGGATGGAGCGGGCGCGACAGTCGATGCGACCCTCAACATCACGATCATCGCGGCCGGGCTTCCCGCTCCGTGGGTGAATGCCAAGCTCGGAACGGCGAATCTAACAGGATCGGTTTCCCACAATGCAGGCACCTTCACCCTGAGCGGTTCGGGAATCATGAGCGGAACTGCCGATACCGCCCAGTTCGTTTATCAGACCCTGAGCGGTGATGGCGAAATCATCGCCCGCATTCCCACCGTGGGGGCCACTGGTGCGAACGC
>JAIYDT010000068.1 GCA_027487355.1 Verrucomicrobiaceae bacterium | reverse complement strand
GGGGTGGCCCAGACGCCGGGTGATTGCCAGTTCCAGGTGATGGCTGCGTTGTCACCACCGCCACCTTCCTTGTGGAGCAGCTCGATGTAGTAGCGTTGACCTCCAATGAGGGAAAGCTGCGGCGATACGCTTTCGTCGCTGTTGCTGGTGGGCCAGCTGCGGGCGGCGCGATATCCAGTTTCCCTCGCAACCAGGACTCGGTTGGCACGGCGATCGGTGGTGGAGACCCAGAGTTCTGCCGCGTCGTCGCAGGCAATGTAGAAGCGATAGCTCCCTGTCTGCGGCGGGGTGATCCAGCCGCTCAAACGCTGGCCATAGTTGTCGGCATAACTGGAGGGAGCCTCCCCATTGGTGATCTTGCCACTGACGTTCGGAAAGGCCGGATAATTGGCGGACGATGTCAGGTTGGCGACTGTGCTTCCGCTGATTCCGGTGAACACATCGCGCCAGAGACCGCCCCAGCGATAGGCCCCCACGCCGTTGACGACGAGCGTGGCCGATGCGCTGGTGATGGTGCCAGCGGGATTGGAAATGACGCAATCGTAGGTCCCGGCAGAGCCCGCTGCGACTGAATCGAGGGTGAGGGAAGGCGTCGTCGAGGGTAGGCCCAGAGTCACGCCATTCCGGCGCCATTGATAAACCAGAGGGGCCGTGCCCTGGGCGTTGAGGGTGAAGGTCACGGAGCTTCCCTGATCCGCCGTTTGATTTTCCGGCTGGGCGACGAGGTAGGGAGCCACGTCCGCAGGCGGAGTGGTGGTGCTCACCACGAGGTCGTAGGGTTCGTTGAGCACGTAGGCTCCGCGTGTGACCTGGAGATTCACCCGATACGTGCCTGCCTGGCTGAGAGTCACCGAGGTGTCTGCCGAGGACGGGGAGCCGAAGCTGACGACGGAGGGACCGCTGACGTGGGTCCAGTTGGCGGAGTAGTTGGCCGGGGCAAGGATCGCGCCGTTGACATCGGTGACGTCCAGATCAAGCGAATGGCTCAAGCCTCCTGTGAGCACCACGCGGCGGGCTTCGATCGCGGGCCAGGAGTTGATCGGCGAGCGCATCCAGGCGTGGATGCGGGTGGGATCCGGAGCAGGAAACCCGGGAAGGTTTCCGGTGCGGATGGCCACGGGCATCGCGGAGTTGATGAGGGCGACGTTGGCGTTGTCGAGGTAACTGTCGCCACCGTTGTTCTGGCGACCCGGGAAATAGGCGATCGATCCATCCGGCTTGCGGGCCAGGGCAGGGTAGAGCCGGGTGTTTTCCTGGAAGAAGCGCTCACGGCGGTAATCGAGGAACGGCATCGCGAGCTGCGACAGCACCACGCCTCCAAGCGTGTAGGCGTGGGCGTGTTGCTGACGATACCAGCGGCGCGTGAAATAGTCGGCCTGCTTGGCGGCCCGGGTGGTATCATCCGCGTTCGCCGCCATGCCGTAGAGATTCCATCCCGCAAAGCAGCCGGGTGTGCGGCCCGCGCTGTCCCATCCGCTCTGGGTGCCGACGTAGCCGACATTTCCATCGTCGCCACCGCCGCTGGTCGTGGTGGCGGCTTTGACATAGTCCCAACAGATGCGGAATTTCTGTTCGATGGTGGGCTGGATGAGACCAGGGTTGTAGGTGAAGGCGTTGGCCGAGAGACCGAGGTTCGTGTTCATGTTCGCACCCGCATTCTTCAGCAGGGCGAGGGCTGGCAGTGCATGGGCGTTGATGATGTTGAGGGCGCCGGTGCCGTTGTAGTGGGAATAGTCGCCATGGACTCCACCGTGTCCCATGCGTCCGACTCCACCGCCGATGACATGAGGGATGCCTGGATCGTCATACTGGGTCCAATGCTGGATGCGATGGGCGATGGCTTCGGCCGCGCGCTGAACGACTGTGTTCGCCGTGGTGTCGGCGGTCTTCGAGCGATAGAGCGCGAGAAACATCGCGCTTGAGCAGACATCCCAGTTTTCCAGACCGGGACTCACATAGCCGGGATTGGCGACCACGTCGGTGCCGTTCCAATAGAAGGCCTCCACCGGCTGAAGAACACGGCCGTTGATGTAGTTCTCGCAACGGGTGCGGAGCTTGTTGATCGAGTTGCGGAATGGGTTCGAACCGGTGGTTTGATTCCAGTCCGGATGGGATAGAAGGATGATGCCGAACCAGCCGCTGTTGTAGCCGAAATCCGCGCTCGAGCTGGCCTGAACCTTCGCGTGGATCTGGTCGCAACTCCATTCGAACATGGCGGCGGTCTTGCCGGTGTTCGCGGGCCAGGCTGGGCCAAGCGTCCCAGCTGCGTTGAGAGTCAGGTTGAGATTGACGGCACCGACACCGCTGCGGATCACCCGCAGGGTCAAGGCTCCCCCGTTGCCTTCGGCGCGATCCACCGCCATCGCGAGATCCTGCAGGGCTCCGATGAAGCCCATTCCGTCATCCGTCGCCGTCGTGGAAAAAAGTGCGCCTCCCGCTCCCTGGATCAAGTCTCCAGGCAGCAGTCCCGCGTTGGCACCCGGACCTCCAGGCGTGACCGAGGTCACCGAGATGAGGCCTGTTCCTGGAACGAGGTCACACACCCCTCCAATGCCTCCGAGGGGAAGATCGAGCGCCTTTGCCGACCCTGCGAAAAACAGGGAGGCCAGAAGCGAAAGGAAACCGGAGCAAACAAGGCGGGTAAATCTCATCGAAACAAAAGGTTG
>JAIYDT010000279.1 GCA_027487355.1 Verrucomicrobiaceae bacterium | reverse complement strand
TTGGTTCCGTTGAGAAGAACGGCACCGCTGAGAGTGAAGTTGCCGTCCTCGTGGGCGAGGGTGGCGCTGCTGAGATTGATCGCGTTGGCGATCGTCAGGGCGTTCGCGGTGCTCGTCGTGGCAACGCGCAGCGTGGTGCCGGCATTCGCGGTCACGGTGCCGGTGCCGAAGGGAGTGTAGGTGGCGGCGGTGATTGGAACATCTCCGCGGAATTCCCCAGCGCTGAAAGTCACTCCGCCAGTGAAGGTGTTGTTGCCCGTCGTCGGGGCGAGCCTGATGGTTCCGGCACCGACCTTGGTGATGGCAAAGGCTCCGGAAACGACGCCCGAGAGGGTGCCGGTGCCGGTGTTGGCTCCGACGATCGTGTTTTGGGAAAGCGCGACCGTTCCGGAAATGGTTCCACCATCGAGGCGGAGCGCGCCGAAGTTTCCGGCAGTCTCTACCCAGCCGGTGCTGTTCAGGGTGAAGTTGTTGGCGGCCGTGACGGCAGCGGAGACATAAACCTGTCCCGCGCCGGTGATGGTAACCGCGCCGGTGCCAAGGCCGGCGGCGTTGCTGGTGTTGACCCTGACGTCGGAAACGTTGGTACCACCAGTGTAGGTGTTGGCAGCGCTTAGGGCGAACTGGCCGTTGTTGGTGCCTGCGGCCGTGGTGGTGCCGTTGACGTCGTTGTTGAAGGTGAGGGTCTTGCTTGCGCCGGAAATGACGCCGCTGAGGACCTGCTGGGTCGGTTGATTGGAACGGAACACCCCGTTGTCCACAAGGGTGATCGGGGCGCTGATCGTGTTGCCGACGTTGGAGGTGAAATCGACGGTCGCATCCGCTGCGGCGGTGCCATCAAGGCTGATCGAGCCCGTGCCACCAGCGGCGATGGTGTAGGCGAACACGGTGGCGGTTGGGTCGCCGATGTTCAGGTCGCCCACCGTGGCGGTGACTCCGGTGCCGATCGTGACGGTGCGGGCGGCGGTGATGTTGAAGAGGAGATTGACTGCGTCTCCGGCGGTGGTTCCCGGAACTGCCGCAGGATTCCAGTTGGCAGCGGTTTCCCAGCTTCCGGCTGCATCAACATTCCATGATCCACCGGCCGCGAAAAGTGGCGAGGCGGTCAGCGCCATGGCCAGAGTGATTCCGCTGCTGTTGAGAAGGCTGCGGAGGGCAAAGAGGAAGCGATTGGAGTTCTTGGGTTTCATCGGAGGATTTATTTGCAATTAAAAAGACAATTACTTGGTAAACACAGGTCAGGTGGGCATCAAGAGGAAATTTTGCGAGAGTTTCACCCGCAGGATCTTCCCCAGGTGAGACGATTCGCCGAAGCAAACCACAGCGAGCTTTGGATAAAATCCGCGATGAACGCCCGTGGAAATGAAGCCAATCTTAAAAGTCAACAGGCATTGACGATCAGAGGCCCCCACTCGGGATGAGCACTCTTGTTTTGTTCGCTGCGGAGGGAAGAAAGGAAGAGATTGAAGCTCTGCGGTCTCTGGGCAGCCAAGCAGCCGAACGGGGTCATCAGGGACCGCTGACAGGACAAACTGGGATCAAAGAGAGCCCATGGCGCGAAGATGATGCGCCACGTGTCAGTCCCTGGAACGGGGGCTGATGGTCCAACAGAGGAGGATCAGTTCAGTTCGGAAGACCGGCGCTTTCTGCGAAGCAGGGGGAGGGAGGCTCCGAGGAAGGCGATGAAGGCCACGGAGGGCTCGGGCACGATGGCGATCTGGTTGAGGCCTCCGTAGTTGTAGTCGAGGGTAAAGCCGACCGGGAGATTGCTGATCGTGCTGAAGGTGCCTGTGAGGCCGCCGGCCCCGTAGGTGGCGAAGACGTATGGCGTATTCAGGTCGAGCGAGCCCGCGCCGAGGTTGGTGAAGGTGACGGAGGAGTTGCTTCCGAGGTTGAGGGTTCCGGCGATGTCGAGGAAGTCGATGTTCGGAGTGGCGGTGGTATCCCACTCAATGAGGAGGGAGCCATCGAGATCGAGGCTGCCCAGTCCAAGGGATTCGATCGACGCGCCGGGGGAGAGGGTTGCTCCACTGAGGATGCTCACGGTGTTGGCAATCGAGCCGGTGCCGCCGAGAGTGGCTCCGCTGGAGACGGAGGTGGAGGAGGAGCCAGACAGGGCACCGTTGACGAGCAGGGTGCCGGCGGAGACGAGGGTTGCCCCGGTGTAGGTGGAGGTGCCAGTGAGTGTGAGCTTGCCCGCACCGTCCTTGGTGAGGCCGCCGGAGCCGCTGCCATTGTTGGCAATGATTCCGCCGTAGGTGAGGGTTTGGGAGCTGGCGACCTCGATGGTGCCGGAGCCCGACCCGGTGGCTGGGCCGACCGCAATGCCGCGGTTGCTGTTCAGGGTGAAGCTGGAGGAGGCCGAAAGCGTGCCGCCGTTGAGCCCAAGCTGGCCAGCGGTGGTGGTGCCTGGGGCGGTGCCGAGATTGGCATCCGACGAAACGGAGACCTTGCCGCCGGTGATGGTGGTGCTGCCGGTGAAGGTGTTGGTGTTGGAGAGGGTGAGTGTGCCTGCTCCGTCCTTGGTGAGTGTGCCGGTGGTGGTCGCGATGACACCGGAGATCGTGGTGTCGCCCGCACCGCCGACCGTGAGGTTCTGCGCGGCTCCGCCGATGCCGCCGCTGAGGGTGATGGCTCCGGAATCCGAGTTGATGCGTGAAGCGGCGTTGAGCGTGACAGCCCCGGCGAAGGAGTTGGTGCCTGAGATGTTGCGCAGGGCTCCATCGCTGGAAACTCCGCTGCCACTGAGGCCGAGGGTTTCGGCTCCGATGGTCACGTTGTTTGCGAGTTGAAGGGCGGCACCGCTGGCAACGGTGGTGCCGGCGGCGGTGGTGCCGAGGCCGTTGGCATGATCAACGCGGAGGGCTCCCGCATTCACCGCAGTCGCTCCCGCGTAGGAGTTGTTTCCAGTGAACTGCAGAAGTCCTGATCCGGATTTGGTGACGCCGTTGGTGCTGGAAATGACCGAGGAGACCTGGAGATCCACCGCTGCGGCACCCTCCGCCACGTCGAAGGCTACGCTGGCAAATCCAGTGCTGATGCCCCCTGAGTTTGAAATGGTCGAAGTGGTGCTGGAAGCGAGCGACGAGATGACGGTCCCTGGGACGGTTCTCAAATCGGACGTGCCGGTGACCGCCCCCCCTTGGAGAACGAGTCTTCCTTCACTTCCCACGGTGCCACTTGAAATGTACTGGCTCCCATCGACTTGGAAGGTGCCGCCGATGACGCGGACCTGTCCGAACGAGGTGCCTGAGTCTACGTTGTCACCGCCGAGGGCGTGATTGGCGGAAACTCTCAGGATCCCTCCAGTGTTGGCGGTAATCGTGAGGGTCTTGTAACCAAACGGGCTGGCATTGAAGTAGCCCGATGCGAAGTCGACCGTTCCATCATTGATGATGATGTCCGACGCGGCAGAGGCAGAGGAACCATTGTAGGCAGTCAGTCGCAGGGTTCCGGCACCGACCTTGGTGAGGGTGTTGGAGAGGGTGAATAAGCCGGTTGTCGTCAAGGTGGTCCCGCTGGCGACGGAGACGCTGGCATTTCCGGCCAGGGTGATGGGGCCGGCGTAGGTGTTGTTTCCAGATGCGTTGTTGAGGGCTCCGTTGGAGGACGGTCCGGTTCCGGTAAGGGAGAGGGCTTCGGCGGCGGTGGTGATGCCGCCTTGGAGCTGCAACTGCCCGCCGGCGGCCACGGTGGTGCCGGCGGCGGTGGTCCCAAGTGCGTTGGCATTCTGGAGGATCACCGTGCCGCCGCTGATGGTGGTCGCTCCGGTGTAGGTGTTGGCACTCGAGAGAGTGAGGGAACCGACTCCGGACTTGGCCAGCGTGCTGCTTCCGCCGAGGGCACCTGATCCCGAGAAGGTGTAGGCGGTTGTGGCATTGTTGACCGTCACAGTCCCTGGAAGCAGGGTTCCGGAAAGGGTGACTGCGCCATTCGTGGCGGTGTCATCGAAGACCACAGAGTCGCCATACGCGAACTGTTGGTCACCTTCCACGAAACTGGTCCCAGTTTGAAGTCCCCACGTGCCAGGCGAGGTCTGGTTCCAGGTGCGGACGCCGGTCGTGATGTTCAGCAGGACGCGGCTGTTGACGGTGTCGTCGGTGATGGTGGCGCGATATCCAGTCGGGGCGGTGAGGTTGGAAATTCCGGAGGCCAGGGTTCCGTAGGTGACCACGCGATGGCTGATGGTGCCGACGCCAGTTGGGACCGCGTCGAAGGTCAGCGCGGTGGCACCGGAGAAGTTGACCGCACCGGAAACGACGAGACCCGAGGCGGGGGTGGTGCCGTTCAGGGCGATCGTGCTGCCGGCGCTGGTGGTAAGGGTGCCGGTGGTGCTGCCGATGCCGCCGAGGGTGGTGCCGCTGGCGAGAGAAATCTGGGAGGCGTTGGTGCCGGAGATGTTCAGCCTTCCTCCGGAAACGGTGGTCGCGCCGTTGTAGGTGTTGTTTCCCGAGAGGGTGACCGTGCCTGCTCCGACCTTGGTAAGGCTGAATCCGGAGCCACTGATCGCACCACTGAAGGTGGCGTTGCCCGCACCTCCGACGCTGGAACTCGAGCCCAAGGTGATCGCTCCGGAGAGGCTGGAAGCCGTGGTGGTGTTCGAGTTGATCAGTGCACCGCCGGAGGAAATGCCGGTGCCGTTGAGGCCAATGGCTTCGGCTCCAACGGTCTGGCCGTTGAGATCAAGAACTCCTCCGCTGACAACCGTGGTGCCGGCTGCCGTGGTGCCGAGGGCACTGGCGGTTCCGAGGCGGACCGTGGAGTTGGCCCCGGCGGTGATGGCTCCGGTGATCGTGTTGTTTCCGGAAAGGAGGAAGACCGGGAATTCGGTGGCACCCGTGGAGCTGCGTTGGAGGGTAAGGGCCCCTGATCCGCTGATCACTCCGGAGAGGGTGACGATGTCGCCCCAGCGCTCCTGGATGGTGCTGGCGGCGCTGACGGCCACGGCACCGCTGAAGGTGGTGGCTCCGTCCTCGATGTGGAGCGTGCCACCTGCGAGGTTGAATGCATTGGCGATGGTGCCGAAGCTGGAGGTGCTGCCGTGAACCCAGGCCGTGCCGCCGCTGTTGATGGTGACGGCGCCGGTGCCGAAGCCCGCGAGGTTTCCACCTGCGCTGCCCGTGGCTCCCATGGCCGAGATCGCGACCGTGCCGGCATTGATGGTGGTGCCACCGGTGAAGGTGTTCGCGGAGTTGAGGATCAGCGTTCCGGTGCCGGATTTCACGAGTGAAACCGCGCCGGTGCCATTGTTGGCGATGACCGAACTGACGGAGACCGTGTTGGCGGAGCTGCCGGTGAAGGTGATGCTGCCAGCCACGTTGGTGGCGTTTCCTCCGGCGGTGAGGGTGCCCCCTGTGATGTCGAGTCGGCTGGCGCCTGATCCTGAAAGCACGCCTCCCGAGGAGCCAAGTCGCAGCGTGTTGCCGGTGCCGATGGCAAGGGTGGTGGTGCCGCCGGTGGCGGCCATGTTGAGGGAGTTGATGTTGGTGGTAGCCGCTGCGAGCGTGACGTTCGCGGCGGTGCCGGTGCCTTCGGTGATGCGGACGTTGGAGGCGGTGGCGTCGGCGATGGCCTTGGTGCCTGAGCTCAGGCGGGTGACGTCGGTATAGGCGGCGTAGGCGGTGATCAGGCCGTTGGCGGCGTTGGTGGAATTAACCGCCCAGTCATTGCCGACGGTGGCCCAGGTGCCGAGGATGCCGTTGGTGTTGGTGTTGTTGGTGGAAGCGATGCTGGCCGCGGCAAGGTTGAGGGCGGCTCCGGAGCCGACGGTGATGGTGCCGAGCTGGAGCACCGATGTTCCGGTGCTGCGGGTGATGTTGGCGAAGGAGTTGGCACTGAGGGTGGTGGAGGCGACGACTTCGGTGTGGGAACCTCCGGAGAGATCGAGGGAGGTGGTTCCACTGCCAAAGGTCAGGGAAGCACCGTCGGCGAGCTTTGTCGTGTTGTTGGTGCCGTAATCCAGAACCAAGCCACCGGCGCTGAGGGTGAAGGCACCGGAAGCGGCGTTGGTTCCAGAGAGCGAGAGGGTTCCAAGGCCGGTCTTGGTGAGGGTGGCGGTGTTGCTGAGTGCTCCGGAAAGCTGTCCATCAATCGCAGAAGAGCCGTTGTCCACCTGGATGGTGCGGGCGGAGGTGCCGAGGTCGATCGCGTTGGCGAGGATCAAGTTGGCATCGGCCGTGGTGTGGCTGAGAACGAGTGTGGTGGGGTTGAAGGTCGCCGAGCCCCAGGTGATGGAGGCTCCCGCGCCGCCGAAATTCACCGTCCGGGTGGCTCCGTGCGCGGAGAAACCGGAGGCTCCACCTGTGAGCTGGACCTGGGTGACACCCGTCCCGAGACCACGAAGGAGATCGGAGGCACCGAGTCCGACAACACCGCCGTTGACCGTAAGGCCCGCAGTGCCTCCTGTGGCGGCGAGGCCACCTGAAATGGCGGAGGCATTGCTGAGGCGAAGCAGGCCTCCACTGACGGTGAAGAGGCCCGTGGTGGTGTTGGCTCCAGACAGGATCTGGACGCCCGTGCCGATCTTGGTGAGACCGACGGTGTTCGCGCCGCCGTTCTGGATAACGCCGGAGAAGGTGCCACCGACGTTTCCGGATCCAACCGTGAGTGTGGAGTTGATCGCGTTGGCATCGATCGTGCCGTTGCCGTTCAATCCGGCGATCGTTTCTCCACCGACTGAGAGACGGAACTCCGCCACGGTGTTGCTGGTGGTGTCGTTGACGGTGACGCTGGCGGTGTCCGGGATGTAGTTCTGATTTCCGGCCGTGCCGGCTCCGATCTGAAGGTTGCCTCCGATGCCGAGATTGAGGGTGACGTTGCCGGTGTAGGTGTTGTTGCTCGTCACGAACATCGAGCGACCGACGCCGGTGACCGTGATGTTGCCGACTCCGGAGACGTTCTCATAGTCGGTGCGGTCTGCAGCGTTCGAGTCGAAGATGACGTCGCGCTGCAGGACGACGTTGGTGAACTGGTTGTTGTCGCCAGTTCCGGTGACGGTGGCGCGCGAGCCGAGGGTGGCCGTGCCGGTGCCGAAGGACGAGACCGTGACCTGTCTGGCGAAAGTTGTCCGGTTGGTATCGAGGTAAAGCGAGGTGGTGTTGGTGCCGGTGGAGGTATCGCCAATGACCACGTTGCCGGTGCCGAGTGATGCGGCGTTGCGCACGTTGATGGAGCCGGCGCTGATGAAGCTGCCTCCATCGTAGGTGTTGGCATTGGTCAGTGTGAGCGTGCCTGCCCCGGTCTTGGTCAGTCCAAAGGAGGAGGCTCCATCCGTGATGACGCCGGTGACGGATCCGGTGTCTCCGGAAAGGTGCGTCGTCAGACGGGTATTTCCAGCCAAGGTGACCGCTCCGGAAAGCACGGCACCTCCGGCAAATCGCACGGCCCCGAGCACTCCAGCGGCTTCCGTCCATCCATTGCCTGAGAGCGAGACGGCATTGCTGAAGGTGGCCGAGGTGTTCAGGAAAATCTGACCACCACTGTTCACGACAATGCTGGATGTTCCAACGTCATTGGTGGCATCCAGACCCACTCGCGCGCCGCTCCGCACATCCAAGGTGCCGGAGAAGGAGGAATTGTTGCCGCCGAGCGAGTAATCCGACTGGCCGCTCACGCCCGTGCCGCGAAAGGCGAGGGTTCCCCCTCCCGAAATGGCATTGTTGATGGTGAATGCCCCGTTTCGAAAGAACGTCAGGTTGGCCCCGGGGGCGATGGCGGCGCTGCCGGTGCTGAGGGCTGCGATGTTGTTGGTGCCGTCGCCGATCTGGAGGGTGCCTGCGGTGATCGACGTGGCCCCGCTGAAGGTGTTGGGGGCGTTGAGGACCAGGGTGGAGGAACCGGATTTCACCAGGCTACCGAAGCCGGAGATGAAGTTCCCGGCACTGCCGTTGATGGTGTAGTTCTGGGAGCCTGTGAACGTGATGCTCGAGGGCTGGACCTCGCCGGAGAGCGTGATGGTGGTGGCCACTCCACTGTCGTCGAAGGCGACCGAGTCTCCCCACGCGAACTGATCGGCTTCCGCCGTGTTCCAGCGTGCGCTGCTGAGGGTATTCCACTGGCCACCGCTGGTGCCATTCCAGGTCAGGCTCTTGCTCTGGATGTCGAGGGTGACGGCGCCGCTCGTGTCAACAAAGCTGGAATTGCGGTATCTCGCCGCGTTTTCGAGAACGAGATCCGTGCCAAGGGTGCCGGTGAGGGATCCGGTGTAGGTGAGCACGTTCATTGCGCCACCCGCTGTGACCGGAGATGCATCGAAGCGGACGGTGTTGGTTCCGCTGAGGACGAGGTTTCCGACCGTGAGTTTGGCCGCCGAGGCCGGGTCGATGTTGAGGAAGGCGCTGGTGAGCGTGACCGATCCGGTGGTGGTGCCCTCGCCGCCGAGGGTTTTGCCTGATGCCACAGTGACAACCGAGGTGGAAGAACCACCGAGGTTGAGTCGTCCGTCGGTGACGGTGATGAGACCGCTGTAGGTCGAACCGGTGCCGGTCAGCGTGGTGGTGCCGGTGCCGATCTTGGAGATCGCGGTGGAACCGCTGAGCACGGCATCGATCGTCTGGGTGCCGGAGGTGTTCAACGTGACGCCGCCAGTCGCGGAGGAAAGGTTGAGCGTACCTGCGCCGGTGACGTTGTTGTTCAGGGTGACCGTGAAACCATTGACGTTGAGCTCCGATGTCGTGGCGGCGGCCGCATTGATGACCGAGCCCCAGGTGGAATTTCCAACCGCCTTCATGGCGCCGCCGCTCAGGATGACACGATCTCCTGCGGCCGCGGCTCCGATGCCGCCGGTGCCGACTTCGACTGTTCCGTTGGCGGAGACAGTGAGGGTCATGTCGCCCGCGCCGTTGCCGCCGCCGTTGCCGTTGGCATCGAGCTGGATGGCGGCTGCCTTGAAGAGGGCGGATCCTGCCCCACCGCCGACAATCATGTCGCCCTGGCCGTCCCAACCGATGTTGGCGGTGATGGCGCTGGCGTCGAGGGTGCCGCCGGAGAGGTTGTAAAGGCTGCCGGCGTTGGAGCCGTTGGTCCAGTGGCCGATGCGCATCCCGGTGCTGCCTGGGGCGATGGTCACGGTTCCCCCGGTCTGAACGACCCGGCCGGAGTTGTTGCTGCTGTTGCCGATGTTGAAGTATTTGGTCGTGACCGTTGCTCCAGCCTGAATGTTGAGCTGATTGCTGGTGGTTCCGGTCAGGTTGATGTTATCGACATTGACCGTGGAGCCGGAGCCAAAGGTGGCGATGCCGGTTCCGTTGACGTTGAAGTTTCCTGTCCCCATGCTCAGCGATGAGCCGGAGCCGAACGTAGCCTGGCCGTTGACGGTGACGTTTCCGGTCACGCTGACCGCACCGCCAATCGCGAGGGCCGAGGAGGAATTGATGTTGAAGGATCCGGCCCCGGAAACCGTGCCGTTGAGCGACTGGGCGACGCTGCTGTTGACGGTGAGGTTGAGGCCCGAGGCGACGGACCAGTTTCCACCGATCGTGGAGGCGGTGCCGGTCAGCACGGTGCTGCCGCCCTGGACATTGTAGGTGCCGGAGAAGCCGGAAAGGTCGCCGGAGTGGGTGAGGGTGCCGCCGTCGGTGCGGTTGATGGTGCCGGAGCCGGTGATGGCACCGGACCAGGTGGCATTTGTGGATCCGTAGGACCGGAAGGTACCTCCACCTGCCAAGATCTGGATGTCCCGGGAGAGTGCGATGCTCGTGTTGGCGTCGAGCAGTCCGCCACCATTGAGGATGATCTTGTTGGCGGAGTTTCCGAAGGCGGCATTGGAGCTGTAGGCGACCAGTCCGGAAGTGATGGTGACGTCCCCGGTGAAAGTGTTGGTGCCGCCGAGCCTGGTGACGGAAGAGTTGCCACCACCGCCAGCGGTCATGTCGCCGTTTGAGGCAATGGTCAGTCCGTTGGTTCCGGTGAGGACGGAGTTGATGTTGAGGGTTTTGCCGGTCGTGGTGCCCCAGGCCGATGTGTCGATGGAACCTTGGAGGGCCCCGAAGTCCAGAGTGCCACCGGTGAGGGTGAGGGTGACGACCTCGCTATCGATCAGGATGCCTGCGATCGACTGGGTGCCGGAAACCGTGACGACGCGCGTTCCGATGAAGTCCGTGCCTGCGGCAAATGCGGCGGTGTCGCCCGCGACCCAGGCGGCGGTGGTTCCCGTTCCAGCGGAGTTACCCCAGTTGGTGGTGACTGCGTCCCACGCCCCGTCAGCATTGCCGGATCCGGTCGTCGTGCTGTTCGTATCCCAGTAAACCGTTGCTGCTGAAACAGGAGAGACAATCAAAAAGGCCGTCAACGCATGGAGCGGAAGCGAACGGAGAAACGGATTTTTTCGAGTGGATTTCATGGGAGAGAACTCCAGGTGGCATCCTGAATGGATGGGCTGGCTACGTAACGTGCATATTTCAAAGCATATTCCGGTCCATAGTGAAGCCGGCAGAGCATCGAATTTCTGTTTAAATGTATTCGACAGAAACCAGCCGTGTTGCAATCTCGTTCCGATGAGTTCATTTGCGAACGAGGATCTGGCGACGCGCGTGGCGGAGTCGATCTGCCATCTGATTTCCGGGGCGAGGCCGGGCGATCCGATGCCGAGCCTGAGGGCGATCGCGCTTCGATTCAACGTCAGCGTGCCAACCGTTTCCGCCGCTTTCTCAAGATTGGAGGCGGAGGGGGTCGTCCAATCCGGCGGTGAGCGTCGTCGCTGGAAAGTGGGAGAGGCGGTGGGTCTTGTGGGCCAGAAGTCCACTGCGCGAAAAGGTGCAATGCCTCCCAAGGAGAAGAAACTGCTGTATCTGACCAGCTTTCCCATGAGGGAGTGGAAAAGCAGTGCCATGGAGGTTCATGCGAGTCTGGCGGCCGCCCTGACTGCGGAGGGGTGGCAACTGGTTCATCGGGTGACCGGTCATGGGCAGGCCAAGCACTCCCACAAATCCTGGGACGAGCTTTTACATGAAGTGCAGCCCGACGCAATGGTCGCCCTCACGGGGAACCGGGTGCTCGCCGGCTGGGCCATTCAGCAACCCACACGGATGTTGTTTCTGGGGGGAACCTGCGATCCCTATCCGCTGCCCATGGTGAAGATTGGAATCTCGGGTCCGCTGGAGGAGTTGATCGGGAGGTTGATCGATCTCGGGCATCGTCACATCGCGCTGCCCCTTTGCGGACGCAATCCTGAGTTTGTCCAGGCGATGAAGGCCGTGATTCGGCGATCACTGGCGGCCCGCAGTGGTTCCGGTGCCGAGGTGCATGAGCTGGTGACACCTTATTCCACTCCGGATGTGCTCTATGACGCCCTGCGCAAACACTGGCGACAGCATCGGCCGGATGCGTTGATCCTGTTTGATTGGCGCGAGTTCGTGACCGCGGGATCCTTTTTCCGGGATGCGGGGGTTTCGATGCCCGAGGATCTATCGGTCGCCCTGCTTTCCAACGACAACAGCATGAGCTGGCACGTGCCGAAACTGGCCCACTATGAGTTCAACACGATGAAACTGGCCAAGGCGGTGGTGCGCTGGACGGTGAATGGGGCGCGAACCGCATCATCCGATCTGACGATCACCCTGCGGGCAACGTGGCGTGAAGGAGGAAGCCTCCGCGACCGGCGTTGAGGGATTGCACCTTCGACTCCGGAGGTTCAGGCTGGGTCAGATCCGATGTCCATTGCTCCTGAAATCTCCCGTTTTTCCAAGGAATCCGTCCGGATCGGCGTGGTCCAACTGGCCATGAAGCCGACCTCCGGTCTCGCAGCCTTCCTTTCCGAACTGCAGTTCTTCATTCGCACGGTGGCCGGGTATCAGGCGGACTTCGTGGTTTTTCCGGAGTATGTGAATGCCGCGCTGATGGCTCCCCATGATCACCTTGGGACTGTGGCGGCGATCCGTGAGCTGGCGGCGGGCACTTCCGCGATGCTTGACTTTTTCAAGCAGCAGGCGGTGGAGCAGGGGATCAACATCATCACCGGAAGCATGCCGCTTCTGGAGAATGGAACGCTCACCAACGCGGTGTGGTTGTGTCGCCGCGATGGGAGCTCCGAGCGCCAGGAGAAGCTCCACATCACGCCGAGCGAGGAAAGCGAATGGAGCATGTCCGGCGGTTCGGAGCTGCGGACCTTTGACACCGACTGCGGCCGGATCGGAATGCTCATCTGCTACGACGTCGAGTTCCCGGAGCTGGGTCGGGTGCTGGCCGATCAGGGGATGGAGCTGCTCTTCGTGCCGTTCTGCACGGACACGCCTTCAGGCTATCAGCGCGTGCGCCTCTGTGCCCAGGCCCGGGCGATTGAGAATGAATGCTATGTCATCATCGGCGGGAGCACGGGACTGCTGCCCGGCGTGACCAACATGGAGTTGCAGTATGCGAAATCAGCGGTCTTCAGCCCGTCCGACCACGCCTTTCCACCAAACGGGATCGTGGCGGAGGTCGAGAGCAGCGCGGAGACGATCCTCATCGCCGAAGTGAAGCCCGGCCTGCTGAGGGAGCTTCATGAAAAGGGCAGCGTGCGAAACCTCCAGCAGCGCCGTCAGGATCTGGTGCAGGTGAAGTGGAAGGAATGAGCCCTTACCTTGAATCTCCGCCCCTGGATTCCGCGGGCCTGGAAATCAGGAGCGTTAGAATGATGAGCAGCATGGACAGGACCTGAAGGCCGACCAAGGTTGCGGTCATCAGGCTTCTTTCATCGAGTGCGCCATTGATGGCAATCAGGATTCCAAGCAGCAGGAACGAGCGTGTGCCGGCGTTCTCCAGATGAACGAATCGGATCCATACCACCGCCGCCACGAGGGCAGACCAGAAGAAAACCGGGCCGGTCAGCACATAGGTGAGTCCTCCCAGTTGCAGGACATCGCCGATGTCATGTCCGCTGTCCGGGGCTAGGCTGCTCAGCGTTCCCACACCCGCCACCAAGAACCAGAAGCTGCCAACCCGTTTCCAGGTGCTGGACAGGGCACTGAGCCAGGCGTCGGTCGTTTCCAGGCCGAATCTCATTTGGAAATCAGCCGGGATTCACAACCTCACCACGTCTTCTCGCCTCGCAGGGTCTGGAACTTCGGGTCGTAGAGATTGAACTCGATCCGATTGAACGCGCTGGGCTTGAAGGTGGCGTTGCCGAAATTCTGGCTGAAACCCTGGAGGCCGTCCGCTGAGGCGGCATCGAGCCTGAAGACCACCCGGCTGCCGTCCGGGAACCAGGCGCGGACATCGCCGTTCTTGAGAATGGCCTCCTCCCGATCCACCGGCTTCAGGGCGATGGTCTTGAGTCGCGAGACCGGCAGCTTCAGTTCCTGGAAGCTCGTCTTCACCCGCATGATTCCCTTTTCGATGCCGAGCACCTCGCCGAAAAGTGTATCGCCATTGCGGAGCGTCATGCGGCCCGGCGTGGGCTCCTCCTTCTTCGAGGTCTCCTTCTGTTGGTTCTCCTCTTCCTCGGCCGCATCCAGGTTCTCCGGGGTGGGCTGCTGTTCCACCGTTCCGTCCCATTCGGTGACCTCGATCCTGGACAGCGTCAGCGGGCTGGAATCGTCCGTCAGGAAATGCAAGCCTCCGCCCATCGCGCCCCTTTTGAATTCGGTGTCGTTCCAAACCGCGATCGAGCGGCCATCAACAATCAGATTGAAGACGCCCTTCTTGCGGTCGATGCAGAGTTCGACGCGGGCTTTTTCATTTTCGCTGAACTCGGGGACGCCGATCGTTTGTCCGATGGTTATGGTGCCAGCGTCGCCGTTGTGGTTCCAGCGCTTGCGCAGAGAGACATACTTGCGCTGGATGGCGAGGTCGTACGCGTTGGAGGGGTCCTTGGTATTGATGTTATCCGAGCAGAAGAGGACGTGGACAAGAGGCTGGCTGCGCCAACTGAGATCGAAGGCGGTTCTCGAAACCTCAGGCATCTTCACATCTCTGGCGATCTGTCCGCTACCGCTGGACTTGAAGCGGTCGAACTCGAAGTTCCAGGCCTTTTCATCATCCAGACGCTTCCAGCCGTCCAGGCCCTCGGGTCCTTGAAAGATCACCTTCGGACGGTCAACGACCCTCACCCCCTCGACCATCGGCCGCCTGAGGGTGATCCTTCCGGCATACCAGGTGTCGAGTTCGATGGCGGAGTCGGTCACGGCCGCCAACTGGCCACGGAGGGAATCGCCATTGGTCAGGCTGACGATGGCCTCACACTTGGCGTCGATGTTCGGAAAGGTCGGGCTCTGGTCGATTTCCAGCACCTGGTTCATGAAGAACGGGGCGGGGGCTTCGAGTTCGGGGGAGGACCAGCGGATCAGGTCCTTCTCGATGGCGGTCACGCTGCCGGGGAGGATGTCCTGGTTGAAGAAGCGGATGTTTCCGGGTCCGACATCGGCAAGGAGCGGACCGGAGGTCAGCAGCAGGGAGGCGAGTAGCGTGCGGGTGATCATTCCTTGGATTCGGTTTCCGAAGCCGGCGGGGCCTGTTCGATGGAGAGGAGCGAGGCGCGCTTCAGGGTCAGTGGGCCGAGAAGGGGATGGGCGACCTGGAGGTCATCGCCGGAGAGGGTGCAACTCGCGATCTTCAAGGTTCCTCCGTCGCGCAGCGTGAGGATCAGGGGCATGACCTTGGCCTTGTCCTCAGTGGCCTTGGCTTCGGCGAAAAACACGGTGGAGACCTTCTTCGCTGGAATGACGATCGGCTCTTCCAGAAGGGGGCTCTTGAATACCAGCGAGGCCTCCGAATTTGCGCCCAAGGTGACGGACTCCAGGCGACCACTGTAGCGGTCCCCTTGGGCGTCAATCAGCGAATCGGACTTCTTGTCGCCACGGTCCTCGGTGCGGTGGCGGTCTCCGGTGGCATCCCACGAGAGGATGCGGAAGTCGCTGACGCGGTGCTCGGACTCATTGCTGGTGTTCGACTCGAAGGAAATGCCCCCTGATTTCGGGGCGGGGGAGGCATCCGTGAACCGGCCCTCAAGGTTTCCATCAAGATAGAGCCAGACCATCGACTGGGTTCGGTCCACGCGGACCTCGACGTTCATCTGGGAGTTGTTGAAGCTGTCAGGCCTGCGGGTCAGGGTAGTGAAGGGAAGAAAATGCCGCCCGGTACTGCTCTCCCGGTGCAGGGAAAATCCGCTGTTGTTGAACTGCATGAAGTAGCGGTTCGGCACCGTCGGCGGCTGCTCCAACGGATCGGCGAAGCAGATGCGGATGTTCGGCAAGCCCTTCCAGGAGAGCCGGAAGCGGATGATGTACTGGTCCGGCAGTTCGAAGGCGCGGGAGAGCGGCCCGGTCGAGAAAGAGGAGAAGGTTCCGTCCTTGAACCGCCAGGCATTGGTCTTCCAGCCTTCCATGCCATCCGTGCCGACATAGAGTGGCTTTTCGGCAAGGATCCCGAGCTCCAGTGAGCTGATCGCGGAGCGTGGGACGCTCAGCTCCCCGGAAAACGAGGTGCCAACCTTGAGGGTCTCGCCGTCGAGGCCTTTCAGCTCACACGGAAGGATGTCCCCGCTGAGCAATTTCACCCTCGTCGTTCCGGATGATTGTGTCCCCGGGAACTCCGCGAAAGTGACCTTTTTCAACGATCCGGGGCGGAGTTGAAGAGGCTCGGCGGAAAGAGGGCTCTGCAGCCGGACGCCACCGTTCTCGGTGATGGCGGTGACGGTGCCAGCCAGATGGGCTTCGCCGTTCAGGGTCAGCTCATCCGCTGCGCAGGGGCATGATGAGGTGAGCAGGGCGAGGGTTCCCAGCCTCAGGAGTTTAGAATTCAGGATCCCAGTCATCGAGAAAGCTGTTGGTGTTTTTGAAATCGAGCATCACCGCGTAGTCGAGGTTGATGCTCATCTTCCCGGCGATGGGAGAGGTGAGGGTGAGGCTGCTGGAGGTGCCTTCCGAAGGCTTGCCGGAAACTTTTCCGAATGGATGGAAGCGCACCGAAACCACGTCGGCGGCCGGCTCGCTGTTCTTGGCGAGGCGGTTGCGGGCGAAGCGCACCTCGGCGACTTCCGACATCGGAAACTCGAAGTTTCCATAGCGTCCCTTGAACTGGAGCTTGTCCGCGTTCAGGCCGCTGATTTCACCCGAAAAGCGGTCGGTGCCGTTCGCCAGCAGGACGATGTCCTGATCCTCGGTCTGGAGGCTGCGGGCGGCATCGGGCATGCCGTTCCACTCCGCCACGACGAGGTCGGAAATCCGGACCTGGGCTCCGGGTCCCTGGACCTGGAATCCGATCGACCCGCCCTTGCCGGAGTAGGGCGCTCCGGCGATCTCGGGGCCCTCGGTCCACTGCATCGCGAATTCATCATTCAGGAACAGCGAGATCTCGCCGCTGTGGCGGTTGCAACGGATTTCCACCGTGGCCTCGCCGGTTTCAGAAAGCCGGATGCCGGTAGTGCCGGACTGGACGCGCTCGACGATTGGCTTGCCGTCCTTGTCGTATCCGCTGCGGTAGAGGATGACGTAGTTCGGATAAAGGTTCATCACATAGGCGTTGCCGAAGAGCTTCGGGTAGTTCTGCACGCCACCGAAATCCTGCCGCATCTGCTTTTGATCGTCGCCTGCTTTGACTTCCGGGACGGGAGCGAGATCCGCGTGGAAGGCCAGGGAGAGGGCCAGGCGGCTTTTCCAGGCGAGCTGGAAGCGCACCAGCGAGCGGTCCGGCATGCCCACCTCGCGGATGAGGCCGGAGTTTCCACTACGGGAGTAGTAGGAGCCGCTGGAATACGACCATGCGGGCACCGGCTTGCCGGAGGCCTCGCCCTCGGCCTTCGGCGGCGTTGGGACGGCGGGATTCACAGCCGCGGCGGAGGGCTCATCCTCCTTTGGCTGGATGATCGACCAGCCCTCTTCGGAATAGGGACCGCTGAAGATGACTTTCCCGCCGAGCGGATTCGGGGCGATCATGCCGACGTTGGCTCGTGGAACCACCACGGCACCTGCGTAGGGGGTTTCGATCGTCACCGTGCCCGCGTCCATGGCGATCACGGTGCCTGGCAGACGGTCGCCATTGGTCAGCGCCACGCTGGAGAGATCGGCGAAGGGTTTGACGGCATGACCGCCGCGCAGGACGGCCTGGCGCAGTTGGTTGGACTTGAATTCGACGGGCTGGTCCACGTCCGAACGTTTCCACAGCACCACCGGACCTTCCTTGATTCCGGAAAAGGCGCCATCGAGCCGGTCGCCGTTGCTGAACCGCAGCAGATCGGCCGGGCTCTCCGCCGCGTGGACTGGCAGCAGTCCCAGCAGCAGGGTGGGGAAAAGGTGTTTCATTTTTCGTAGATCGGCAGGAAGCGGTAGTTGAGCGCCAGGGACAGCAGGGCTCCCGCGGTGCTGAAGGCGTTGCCCTGATTTCCCGGCCAGTTGCCGGCGGAGGTCTGGATGGTCGAGAGGTAGCGGATGTTGCGGGCGTTCCATTCCTTCCAGGTCGGCTCGTCGGCATGAAACAGGGCCTGCGACATGTAGTATTCCCAGTAGAAGGGGTAGTAGCGGTCGCGGTAATCCAGCTTCTTCTTCAGGTAGGCCAGGCTCGCCTGATAGCCCTTCGAGTCCTTCGAGTCCTTGTCCTTGGAAAGCGAGATGCACAGTGAGCCGATGGCGGTCAGCGTTTCCTTGCTCCCGCCGGGCATGGTGTAGCCGTAGCCGCCGTCGGGGCTGCGGTTGCGGGCGAGGTAGGCCAGGCCCTTGTTGATCGCGTCGTCAGGGACGCCCATCCCGGCATTGCGCGCGGCGAAGAGTGCCACCATCTGGCAACCGGTCACCGTGGTGTCGGCATCCCGCGCGTCCGGCGTGTAGCGCCAGGCGTTGTAGCGGGTGTTGCGCTTTTGCGAACTGAGGATCAGGTCCACGGCCTTCTTCAGGGCTGGAGCGATCTTTGGGTTGTCCACCATGCCGTAGCACTCCGCCAGCGCCAGCGTCGCGAAGCCGTGATTGTACATGCTGTTGCCGATGTAGCCGTTGTTGGCGTTCTGCTGCTTGAGGATGAACTCGATCCCCTTGCGGATGTTGGCAGCGTTCGGGCCGACATTTGGATCATCGCCGTGGGCCAGGAAGGCGATGACGCAGAGCCCGACCACGCCGGGCTCGTTGCCGGTGCTGTCGGTCCAACTGCCCTCCGCGTTCTGGTTCTTTGCCAGATACTGGAGTCCCCGTAGATACATCGACTCCACCTGTGCGGGAATCGCGTCATCGGTCCGGCGTTCGAGATCCTGACCTCCGGCGAGTTGAGTGAGGAAAAGCGCGGCGATCGGCGCGGCGATCAGGCTTCTGAGATGCGTGCGGATCATTTCGAAAGCTTCTCGGCCCCCCGGTTGTACGCATCCAGCGCGTTACGGAATTCCTCGGGGACCGTCTTGCCAGCGGCGCCAGCGGCCTTCGGGATGCGGCGGATCTCCTGCTTGCCATCGCCAGCTCCGCCATTGGCGGTGTTGGCGCTGTTGGAATCCCCGGTCTGGCCCTGGCCTCCCTTGTCGCCGGGCTCCTTGCCCTTGCCTTCTCCCTCGCCTTTCTTGTCGCCTTCCGGGGTCTTGCCCATCATGCGTTCCATCATGTCCATCATGGCGCTTCCGGACTGGCCCTGACCCTGGCCCTGCTGCTTCTGCTTTTCCTTGGCCGCCTCGTAGATTTTCTCGATCACCTCGGTTTGCGCCGCGATGGTGTCGCCGCCGGTGTTGGTTTCCAGCAGGTTGTCGGTCGCCTCGCCCATGATGTCCTCGCACTCCTTGAGCAGGGCGATGACCTTCTCGACGGTCTGTTCGATCTCCAACTGCTGCACGTCGGCGGCCAGTTCGTCCTGGCGTTTGGCGAGCTTTTTCGAGCCATCGTGATGGTCTTCGAGGCTCTTTGGAGTCTCGATCGGAGCTTCGCCCGCAGGCTCCTGGGCGATGGCGGTCTGCCACCCGATCAGGGAGAGGGAGAGGATGAGGGAGGGAAATTTCATGGCACAGGGGAAGGGTTTTCGTTCGACCGAAGGAACTGCTCAAGGGCGCGGGTCTGGGCGCGGATGTCCTGCTGCTTCTGGATCATCTTCATGACACGGAGCATGAACTCGAAATCCTCATCTTCGGGGTTGTCACCACCACCCTCGCCGCCGCCACCGCCGCCGTCCTTCTCCATTTCGCCTTCGAGTTTCTTGGCCCACTCGGTGAGCTTCGCCGCCCAGACCGCGGCGGCATCGGAGGCGGAGGATGGGAAGTTCTCGTCGAACTGCTTGCGGACGTCCTCGAGCTTCAAATCGATCTTCGACTCCCGCATTTGATCAAGGATCTGCTTGAAGGCTTCCTTGTCGGTGCGGGCCAGATAGTGGCCCAGGTCCTCCTGGATCCAGCGCACATCGGAGGCGGTGTCGCCCTGCTGCTTCGATGATTCCTTCAATCGACGCAGGTCGGCGGGATCAAATTCCGGGTCGGTGACCTTCAGGCCGAACATCGCCTCGGCGCGTGCGCGGATCGACTGCACGATCCCGTCCTCCTCCGAAGCCGCTTTTTTCAGACGGTTCACGAAGGTCCCCGCTTCGAAACGGCGGTTGGCGTCGTTGGCCTTGTCGATCGCCTTCTGCATCTTTTCGACGACCTTCTGCTGCTCCTTCACGGCGTCCTCGACGTCCTTCTTCGATTTCTCGGGTGTGTTGGTCTCGTCTCCGGCCTCGCTGAGCTTGGAGTCAACTTTCGGCATGTCCTGGGCCGCCAGGTCCTTCATGTCCTTCATCGACTCCGCCATTTTTTTCAGCGTGTTCTTGTCGATTTCGCCATTGCGGGCGGCGTCCTTCATGAGCTGCTCCATCCGCTGGGCCAGCTCTTCCATGCGACGGGTGTTCTCGGCCTCGGCCTCCTGCTGGGCATCGAGCTTCTCCTGGTTGGGCTCCTTTTGAAGATCCTCGCCGCTGAGTTTTTCGAGCCGCTGATTCTCGTCGAACTGGTTGCGCTCGCGCCGGGCCAGATCCTCCAGCTCGGTGATGGCGCGGTCGAACTGGTTCTTGAGCATCTGCGCGTGCTCGTCGCGGGTCAGCACGTAGAGCACTACTGGTTCGGAATACACACGAGGACGTCCCGGCAGGAAATCCTCGGCATAGGCACGGATCGTCAGCTTCTGCGGCGAGATCCCGAAGGCTGCTGGTGAAAAGGCCGCTGGTCCCGAATGACGGCGCAGCTCGGCCCCCCCGTCGGAAAGCTTCATGCCGCCGAAAGCAGGCTTTTCATCGGTCGGTCGGGTGAACTCGCCCTGCCACTCGATTCCCGCGACCTTGAGTCCGAAGTCATCTTCTGTTAGAACCTCGAAGTCCACCGTTTCCTCCGGCAGGATCGCCTTCAAGCGCTCCACGCCCTGAAGATAGGCGGTCGGCGCGGCGTCCTTCAGCGGGTCGATCCGCAGCTTGTAGCCGCTCGCTCCCTTGAGGCCGAATTCATCGGTCCAGGAAAAGGGGATGTCGAAGGGAGCGGGGCCGATGTCGAACGGAGAAGTCGTGGACTCGTCGCCTGAAAGCCTCATGCTGCCCTTGGTCGAAGTGAAGGGAGGCGGGTTCTCTGCGGCGGCGGTCGTGTTGAGGACAGTCGGTCCGAAGCTTGCCTCTTTGAGGGGTCTTGTGGTCTTCAGCTTGATCTCCACCTTGCTGCCCTCCACCACGCTCAGCACGCCGGTTTCGAGTGTCACGGTCTTTTCCGGAATCTTCAGATACTCCGGGGAAACGATGCGGGCCACCA